>JAFRVM010000254.1 GCA_017438505.1 Clostridia bacterium
GCAGGTTCTGCATCAGAAAAAACAAGCCTTTGCAGGTGCCGCCAAACGCCGCGAGATTTTTCTCTCTGTCCGCATGGATATAGCTATGTCAAAGCTCATGATACAGATTCCCCAGGCTCAGTTTGACATAGTTGACCTCGTCCTCACGTGTAGCGGGCGGAAGATAATCCGTCAATACGCCGAGCAGGTCTTTTGTCGTATGCTTAAGCTGATTAACCTCCAGAGGATTCCAGCAAAGCAGCTCGTCTCTGCCGCAGATAAACCCGCAGGATTTTTCATAGAAACCACTCTTTTTCAGGATTTCCCGATACCGTTCCATATCCTGAACAGAAAACCGTTCCAGAATCACCATGACGTCTATGTCGCTGTTTTCTTGAGCTTCTCCACGCAGATAACTGCCCTGAAGGCCAACGTAAAGCAGCCGCTTTCCGAAGGCTGTCCGGCAGGACAGGATAAGAGCATTCAAATAACTATCCAAATCAAACATCGTTTCGATACTCCTCTAATGTTCCGAACTCACTGCTCTTTTTTCTGTATTTGTCAGCAACGAACAGGAAGCAGGCTGCAGCACCGAAACATAACGCGCCGAGCAGGAAACGCTCGCTCACGATCTGAAATGTTGCGGCTGCAAACATCAGTACGGCTGCAAGAGACCACCATTTTGCAATGTTTTTATTTTTCATCTGTCTGATTCCTCCTTTATGAAATCACTCCGTATGTCTTGATAAAGTGCCGGCTGAATGCTTCGACCTGTGCTATGGCCTCATTCGTCTTTTCAGGCTCTCTGTCGCAGAGGTGGATTAGCGCCGAAATCGGTGCGGTGTAGGCAAAGGCAAGCAGGGAAGGATCGTCCTCACGAATGAGCCCTTTATTCATCATTCCGGCAAATATCGGTGTAAACATATCCGTAAGTCCGGTCAGAAAATGTTTTGTCGCAAGTTCTCTGGCACGCTCGTCACGAAACTGTTCAATAGTCAGCAGTTTTCTCGTTTTGATGACCTTTTCATCATGGATGGTGAAATCAACCATCTTCATTGTCATAGCCACGAGGTCTTCCAATGAATCCGGAACAGGGGGAAGGTGCTCAAAAGATCCAAAGCGTTCATCATAATAAGCAATCATTTCATCCAGCAGGGAATCCCAGATTTCTTCCTTACTCTTAAAATGTTTGTATAACCCCGACTTAACTATCCCAAGAGAAGCAGTCAGTTCACGGATATTTGTTCCCGCATAACCGTTCTGTGAAAACATGTCTAATGCAGCCGCCAGAATTCTCTCTTTTGTATCCTTTGCCATGAATAAACCTCCTTCAAAGCATAGGTGACCGTTCGTTTTTTATTATAGTGACCGATAGGTCACTTGTCAAGCTCTTTTCATCCCGCCAAGTCAACTGATGACAAATAAAATGGCATGACCCGAAGATCACGCCATTTATGAAAACTATAAAACTGCCTTGTGAAGCCGCCCACTCGGCTCCAATGCTTGTTACTTTTCGTTACTTACTGTTTTTCTTTGAGGTTACTTTTCGTTACCGGTAGGTGTTTGTTTTCGTTACTTTTTGTTGGTTTGCTGATTTTGCGACGGTTTGAAGTCTTGACAACTGAGAAATAAAATTTGCTAATACCATTAAGTTTATTGCAGCTTCATGGGCTGATTTTTGATTGCTTATTACCTCGGTACCAATCTGCTAATCTTTTTTAGGTTGGTAAAAGAACACGCCGAAAGAGAAGGAGTTACGGAAGAACCAAAAGCAACCGACCAGATGGCGTGGGTGGGGAAGATGAATAGAATCATGGCGAGAGTAACGGAGAGCGTAAAAAGCAGGATCACAGGATAGTGCGATATTCTTATTGCTGCCGGCAAAATGTGAATCAAAGCATTTTTCTAAATCCTAGCGTATCTTCCCAACTAGACAAGACCGTTGCGTTGTATATTCTGCTAAGACGTATTTTCCATTTGCTAAACAGTAATACATATCAGGCGTGCCTTGAGTCATCTTTTTAGTTCCTGCTTTAGTGCCAAGTGACACGGGGTTGGACTAGCCCTCTCTTGAAAGATAGGCATCACAAAGGGCCTGAAAACTTCCAGCGTTTAATTGTTCTATTTTTTGTTTAATAGATGCGGTAGTTGCCATATCTTTCTTCCTGTCAGGGCATATTGATGTATTAAATAATTTAAGATGAAATCACAGTTGACTATATTTGTGAATAACAGAAAAAATGTATATTGCCTTTATTATGCTATAGAATTAATTACACTCAAAAGATTCTGATAGTCATTTACCGCCTCGTAACGCACATGACTTGTAGAGATGTCATTAAATAATCTCTTTGCACAGTTGATCTTTGCCTGTTCGATAGGCTTGAGCTGTAATGATTCCATGGTACCTTTTGTCTCGGCAACAAAATAAATGTGTTTGACAGTTCCTTTTTTGAAAGCAATCGCCCAGTCGGGAGAATAGTTGCCAACCGGTGTTGGAATTGAAAATCCTTTAGGTAGTTTTGCATACACAACAACTTCATCTGCGGAGTCAAGATCTGATACGAACTTTCGCTCGGTAGATTGACCATCAACAGCGTATCCATGAGAGAAGACAGGACTTCTTCATACAAGCGAACTCGATTTTTCTTTAGAGTGCTTACAGGAAAGGGCAAAACATTTGCCGGAAAACGATATAGATATCGTTTATGAGCAAATTTGGAGAGGCGGATATGCAGATGTCCAAAATGCAACGACTGAACAAATGCAGGTTTACTATCAATCCTATATCGATAACTATCTGATTGCAGATGCTGTCAATGATGAGGGAATAAGCGATACAGCAGCTTTTAAAAGATTTTTGCGTTCCTGTGCTGCCCTTATCGGAAATTTAGTTAACTTTAATACACTTGCAGAATCAGCCGGAATATCTGTACCTACCGCTAAAAAGTGGACTTCTGTGCTTCAGGATATGGATGTGATTTATCTTCTTGAACCGTACTCGAACAATGAACTTCAAAGGCTGACAAAAACACCCAAATTATATTTTTGTGATACCGGTCTGTGCGCTTATCTTACACGATGGCTTACGAAAGATTCACTTCGTGAAGGTGCGGCAAGTGGGCACTTTTATGAAAATTATGTAGTTATGGAACTTGTTAAGAACTATGCTTATGCAAAATCGAGTGCAATTCTCTCTTTTTATAGGGATTCCAATGCAAAAGAAATAGATGTGTTTGTTGAAGAAAACGGTAGAATTCATCCACTGGGAATAAAGAAATCCGCAAATCCTGATAAACGAGAGATTAAGAAATACAGCGTGCTATCCAAAACAACTGTTGAAACAGGTAACGGAGGCATAATATGTATGTATCCAAAACCATTTCCGATTGACAGAATGAATTGCTATATTCCGTCAAATCTCATTTAATTAAATAACATCAATACAAATCGCCATCTTAAAAGGTGGCGATTTTTTGCGCTTAGAAGGAGGTCATTATGGAAGTAAAAATAAATAAAGAAATACGAAATTACACAGAATCAAACTCCGCCGAAGAATACGCTTCTGATAAAGTCGAAACAGAAATAATTGGCACAACCGAAAAAACTGTTCGTCAATTTGATAAACAGAGGCAAAAAAGCTTTTATATAACCAAAGAGGAATTAAGAAAATTCAAGGAAAATCGTGCTGAAAAAGCTTTGAAAGAACCTGTAAAAGATTCTTTTAAAAAAGCAACTATAAAAGAACCTTTGAAGCGTTATGTTATCCACAGAACTGAAGGGAAAAGTGTAAAAACTCTTTCAAATTAATACTCTTCATATCACAAGTGTACCACTTGTTTTCCGCATTGTCGATAAAAATATTATAAATTTTTAATTCTTTATATAAAATTACAACAATCCGCGGATAGTCGGTTTTTTCTCTACTGAGCGTAAACACAGTGGTTTTGAATGTTATCCGGAAAATTGTTTATAAAAATGCAAAAAGCACCGCCTAAAATGGTAAAAACACAGAAATTGCGTCAATTGCTTCAAAGCTATTGAAAAAGTGTACAAAAAGTCGCATAATAATCTGTATATTATGCCATCGGGAGAAGTATATCTTTCCGACGGCATTTTAATGAGTAAACCCTTAGAAGGAGAAGATGAAATTGCTGAAAAAAATCGTTGCCATCATTTTAGCCTCAACATTTTTGTTCTGCACCGTTCCGTTTGAATTATCGGCGAGCGCAGCCGAGACATTCGGCGTGTTCACCTACACGGTAAACGGAGACACGGTAAAAATCACCGGATGCAGCAAAGACGAAATTTCGGGCACGCTTGAAATCCCGTCCGAAATCGACGGCAAGCCTGTAACAAGTTTAAGTTACGGCGTGTTTGAAAACTGTACAAACCTTGAGTCTGTTATAATTCCCGACAGTGTCACAACCTTGGACTCCCGTGCAACCTACTGGGATGACGGCGGTCTGTTCCAGAACTGCAAAAATCTGACCTCGGTTACTCTTTCGGAAAACATGACGAATATCCCTGTCAGAGCTTTTGCCGGATGCACAAGTCTGACAGACATTACCGTTCCGAACTCTGTAACCTCGATAGGCTACTACGCCTTCAGCGGCTGTACTGCGCTTGATTCGGTAAATCTGTCCGAGGGTCAAAAATCGCTTGCAAACGGCGCATTTAACGGTTGTACGTCTCTTTCGGCTGTCTCTCTGCCCGAAAGTCTTGAAACAATCGGCAGTTCTGCATTTTATAAGTGCCCGCTGACAAGTATTGAAATTCCCGAAAATGTTACAACCATCGGCGAAAGCGCTTTTGACACCTGCAAACTTACAAGCGTAACATTTAAGGGCAGCAATGTAACTTCCATCGGAAACTGGGCATTTGCAACAAACCCCTTTACAGCCTTTACTCTGCCCGAAGGTGTAACAACCTTTGGTTACGGCGTGTTCAAAAACTGCAATAAACTTGAATCAATTGTCATCCCGAACAGTGTAACAACTATAGCTTCCAATACCTCTTCGTACTACGGAGAGGGAATTTTCCAGGGCTGTACAAACCTTAAATCGGCTATACTTTCCGAAAACCTGACATCCGTTCCCGTAGATGCTTTTTCAGGCTGCATAAGCCTTAAAACAATCAGAGTTCCTGCAGCTGTTGAAAGCATCAAGTCGCACGCATTTAAAAACTGCACAAACCTTCGCCGCGTGGTCATCGAGGGCGACGAGACGCAGATCGCATTAAACGCCTTTGACGGCTGCACTGCGCTTACCGACTTCCCCCGTCCCGCAATCACGGTCACAGGCGTTATGATTAAAGAAGCAGGCATAGGCGGCGAGCACGTCTTTACCGCCGACAGCCTTTCAAATTACAATATCTCGGTTAAAAACAGCAGCGGAGAAGAGGTCTTTGTCGAGGCAAGAGCACCCTACATCGCCGTAAGCGAAAAGAAGGTTTCGGCGGGGGAGACTCTCTCCCTTACACTGACTCACAAAAAGGGTTATACCCATCCCAAGACGGTGGAAATCACACTCGACGACAGCAAAAAGGCTGAAATCGAAGAGATAACGGTCGATGAAATGGGTTACCTGAGCATTCCCGACGTTACAGCCGACGTTAAGGCTGTCCTTTATAAGCCGGACGGCAGCTTTTTCAAGGAACTTAGCGCAAAAAACGGAAAAATAGTTTACAAATATCTCTCCGGCAGTTACACGGTATGCATTATCAACACAAAGCTTGAAAACTTTGCTCTTAGCAGCATAGATGAGTACGCCGCAAAGGGTCTTACCCAAAACGAGGACTACTTTGTTTACGATATAGACGTCGAGGACAACACCGTATCGGTCATCAATCTCGACAGAATGCCCGCAAATTCCGACGGCAAACTCAGCTGCATTTCCTCCTTCAATATTCAGGCGGATACCTCCTCTGTAAGCACACTGGGTTATATCCCCTTTACGATCACTTACAGTTTTAAGGATTTTGAGGGCTTTACCGCCGATTCCTTTACCCTGCGCCTTTCCGACAACATGACTTTGCGAACCGACTCGGTTGTTGTAAACGGCAAGCTTGCAGCTCAACCCTCTGTCAGCGGAAAAAACAATACCGAAATAACAAGGAACATATCCCATATTCCGCTGGGCGGTCAGAAGAGCGGCACAATAACCTTCAACGCGGCTCCCACAAAGGGCGGCAGCGCCTTTACCGTAACTCCGACAGCCGTTGTAGTCAGCGGAGGCAAGACTGTAACCGAAAAACTTGCAAATTACTCCTGCACGGCTGATTTTGTAACGCTTTACGGCGACACGGTAACAAACAGCTTCCATACAAATATAAACGGTGTATGTACGCCTAACGATACCCTTAAAGTTTATGTAAACGGCACTTATGTCAAGAGTATAACGGCTGACAAAAAGGGCTGCTTTAAGGATCAGATTGCTCTTACCTCCGGTGCAAATTCCACTATTGCAAACGGCACGGTATTTTCCGTCAAGGTGGTCACATCGGGCGGCACAGAGTCGGAAACACTCAAAGTTTGCTACAACTATTCCGCGCCTGTTCTTGAAAAGGTTATTTATCACGGATACAAAGATTACGATCTTACACCTTCCTTCTTTGACGGAAGTCAGCCCATAATAGTATGGGAACCTTACAGAGATACCTTCGAGATTGAGATTTCCAACTCCGACACCCTCAGCTCGGTTGTTATTACCGGCGGCGTCGGACAGGGAATGACAAAAAGCTGCCCGGCAACACGAAACGGCACTACCAACACATGGACCGTAAGCAAAGCCAACATAAGCGGCCCGTATACCGTTTCGGCGGTTCACAGGTCAGCATCTGCAGGCTCGTCTGTTTCACACGGCTCAGGTTCATCTTCGGGAGGCGGCTCGTCACATCAGAGCGTCACTCCAAATGCTGTAAAATATATCAGAGAAGGCGTGTATGCAACTAACGACATTACAAGTTTTCTTAACAGCGGCGCAAATAACGATGTATCAGGTATGCTCAGCTCCGCGGCTGGCTTACTTGGAAGCTGCGGCGCGAGCAGTACCTTCTGCGATGCTGCGAATATAGCGTGCACATCATATGATATGTATCAAATAGCAAAGAGAAGCAATGAATTCAGCAGACGAATAAGCGATTATAACGGACCGGACAAGTCAACTGCCGAATTCCTCGGAGCACTGCATAAATTCTACTCGGGAATGAGCGTGTTTGCCAAGACCCTCGGCTCGATTGACGCGATGGGTGCTGCGGGAAGTTTTGACGATGCTATGCTTTCATCTGTATTTGACGACGCGCTGACCAATATAGAAATCGCCATGGATGTTCTTTGCGACGGCAATTCATCTGGAGCACAAAGAATAGCCGAAGGCTCGCTTAACGATGTAAACAACAGCATTTCCCCTAACCTTTGGCAGCAGCTTAATGATTTTATTGATGATTTCTGGATGGATCATTTCGGCTCCGACGCAAAGACCACAAAAGACCCCAGCGGATACATTTACGAAGCCATACCCGAAAACAGAGTTGAGGGCGCGACCGTAAGCATCTACTACAAGGAGACCGAGGACGCGCAGGAGCAGCTCTGGAACGCAGAGGATTACGAGCAGGAAAACTGCATTGTAACCGGCAAGAGCGGCATCTTCGCATGGTTTGTTAACGACGGCTGGTTTAAGGTCGTTGCCGAAAAGGACGGCTACGAGACAGCCTCCAGCGAGTGGATGTACGTTCCCCCCGAGAGAACAGACGTATATATTCCCATTTACGACCGCACCGCTCCCAATATAGAGAGCGCAGTCGTAGAAAACGGTGTTCTTACCCTTACCTTTGACAAGTTTATGAAGACAGATTCTGTCACCCCCGACACCGTAACGGTTACTCAGAACGGTGAGGAGATCGAATGCACATTTACACCCGTATGGGATGAGGAGGGCGTAACCGAACAGTCGGGCTACGACGTTGCAAAAAGGTTTGTTATCACACCGGCTGACGGCAGTTTGCTCGGCTCGTTAGCTGTCGGCATTACGGTTGACAACACCGCGCAGTCTTATGCCGGAACTTATATGGAAAGCATTACCTCTGTTGAGGCTCGCGTAGTGCGCGAGGGCGAGGGGGTCAAACGTATCGCCGGCGCAAGCCGTGTTGATACCTCCCTTGAGGTTGCAGGTGAAGGCTGGGACAATGCAGATACCGTAATTCTTACCAACGGCTACAACTTTGCCGACGCTCTTGCGGGCGGACCTCTCTCGTATGCTCTTGACGCTCCCATTTTGCTCACAGCCAACAAAGCAACACTTGAACAGAGCGTAATTGATAAAATAAACGCTCTCGGCACGACTAAGGTTATAATCCTCGGCGGCGTGGGAGCTGTCAACGCAAATATTGAAGCTGCACTTGCCGCAAGCTACAGTGTTGAAAGAGTATTTGGCGCAAGCCGATTTGATACCGCGGTGGCTATTGCCGAAAAGCTGGCAGAGGTCAACGGAGAATATTCCGACAGCGCGTTTATCGCCTACGGATATAACTATCCCGACGCATTAGCGGCAAGCTCGGTAGCCGCAATAAGCGGAGCACCTATTCTGTTTGCAAAGTCGGACGGCAGCTTTACCGACAGCACAGCGGCATATATTTCCGACCATAACGTGAATAACGTAACAATTCTCGGCGGTGTGGGAGCTGTCGGAGCGGATGCGGAAGGCAACCTCGCCGCTCTCGGCGCTGCTAATGTGGAACGCGTATTCGGAACAAGCAGATACGATACAGCCTTTGCAATAGTGCGCAAGTACGCCGATCTCTTTACCGGCGACGACATCGTTCTTGCAACCGGCGCATCCTTCCCCG
Source organism: Clostridia bacterium (assembly GCA_017438505.1). Classification (GTDB taxonomy): domain Bacteria; phylum Bacillota; class Clostridia; order Oscillospirales; family Acutalibacteraceae; genus RGIG2835. The sequence continues at coordinate 8,824 of JAFRVM010000254.1, forward strand.
ACGCGCTTGCGGGCGGAGCGTTCGCGGCAAAAATAGGAGCGCCGCTGCTGCTCACACATCCCAACGGCGCAATTGAGGAAATAAAGAACTTTGTTCTTGATAAAGAACCCGCGAATATTTATATTCTCGGCGGCACAGGCGCCGTCCCCGACAGCGTTATTGAAGATATTTTTGAATAGTTAAAGCAGACGGAGGAGGCTATGCAACGCATAGCCTCCTCCATAATTTTTGCCATTTGAAAACTCGTTTTATAATAGTTTGCATATTAGTGCAGGGTATGATATTATATACGCAGAATTTTTGAAAGGATGTAGAGAATGAAGAAGCTATTATCTGTTTTTCTTGCACTGGTACTTGTTTTGGGCTGCGCTTATTTTGTGCCAAATTTCACCGCGCACGCGGCATCCAGCGGAACCTGCGGCGACGGACTTACCTGGACTCTCGATAATAACGGCACGCTTACTATCAGCGGGTCGGGTGATATGCCGGATTGGACACCGTCAAACCCCTCGCCGTGGAGTAAAAACAACGATATTGTTAATGTTGTTGTTTTGGATGGCGTGACAAGCATAGGAACTTATGCGTTTCAATACTGCGACTCGTTTGAGAGTATAAGCGTATCGAAAAGCGTAAGTAAAATCGGAGTAAATGCTTTTTTGGACTGCCTTGTTCATAACGCGATATATGTTGATTCTTCAAACCCATATTTTTATTCAAGCGCAACAGGTGTTTTGTATAACAAGGATAGAACTGTACTTGTAAGATATCCGCAGGGCAGATCCGCAGAGCTTTCAACATCCTTTGTTGTCCCAAGTACGGTCAAACATATCGAGGAAAGCGCTGTGCGCAACTGTCAAAATCTAATAACCATAACACTTCCGACAGGTCTTGAAACAATAGGACCGGAGGCTTTTCGCCATTGTATTAATCTTGAAAGTATTAATATTCCCAACGGAGTTGAAAATATCGAGAATATGACCTTTCTTGAATGCTTTAGCCTTCAGAGTATTGACATTCCCGGCAGTGTTGCAAGTATAGGAGAAAGTGCTTTTGATACCTGCAGTAGGCTTTCAAGCCTACATATTTCTTACGGCGTTCAAAGTATCGGTGTAAGTGCATTTGATATGTGTCCATCACTTGCGTGCGATGTTATTATTCCGGGCAGCGTTACAAGCATTGGAAATAGAGCGTTCAGAGACTGTCTAAGTATTACAAGCCTGACAATTTCTTATGGGGTCAAAAGCATAGGTGATTCTGCGTTTAACGAATGCAATAAAATATCAAGCATAGAAATACCGGAAAGTGTAGAAAGTATAGGTAAAGATGCGTTTTATCCATGCAGCGGGCTGACAGAGATTAAAATACTAAATAAAAATTGCACTATTTATCAGACTTCAACTACAATTCCGACTAAAGCGGCTATATGGGGCTATGAGGGCTCAACGGCGCAGAGCTATGCAAATAGATACAGAAAAAAATTTCATATCCTTGCGGAATCTATATTATCTCTTCCTGAGAGCATTATACTTGAAAAAGACGAAAGTAATACTTTTGTCGTAGAGGTTTTACCCGAAACCGCGGAAATCAAGGATTTGGTATGGACATCTTCTGCCCCGAATATTGTGGCAGTCGACCAAAACGGAAATGTTACTGCGGTTGAATTCGGCACAGCGACAATAACTGCAACAAGCGCAAATAACAGTACTGTTAAGGCAAGCTGTGAGGTTACAGTTCAAAGAAATATAACCCGCCTGTTTGGCACATCACGCTATGACACCGCAATAGCCATTTCCGACGAGGGCTGGACAAGTGCGGGTACGGTTGTTCTTGCAAACGGAACAAACTACGCCGACGCGCTGGCGGGTGTTCCGCTGGCTTACAAGCTCAATGCTCCGATACTTCTCACCGCAGGAAAATCTCAGCTTGAATCGGGCGTTGCGGCGCAGATAGAAAAGCTCGGTGCGACAAAGGTTATTCTCCTCGGCGGAACATTTGCAATTTCGGCGGATATTGAGAATGAACTTGCGCAGAACTACACGGTTGAAAGAGTTTTCGGAGCGACAAGATACGATACCGCGCTTGAAATAAGCAAAAAGGTCAATCCAAATCCCACAACCGTATTTATAGTAACCGGTACGGGATACGCCGACGCCCTTTCTGTAAGTCCTTATGCGGCGATGAAGGGTTATCCGATAGTTTACTCAAACCCCAATACCGGTTTGACAGCTTCGACGGTTGAATATCTTGCTTCAACCCGCAAAATCTTTGTTATAGGCGGCATAGGCGCTGTCGGACAGAACACTATCGACCAGATAGAGGACAAGAGCATTGAGAGAATTTTCGGTGTCACACGCTATCTGACCTCTTATGAGATCGCCAACCGATTTGCCGATGAGTTCGGTGACGCGGTAATGTTTGCAACAGGCACAAACTTCCCCGATGCTCTCGCCGGAGGAGTTTTAGGCGCAAAAATCGGCGCGCCCTTACTGCTCACACATCCTAATGGTGCGATCGACGAAATAAAGAACTTTGTTCTTGACAAGAACCCGAGAGATGTTTACATTCTCGGCGGAACAGGCGCAGTTCCAGACAGTGTTGTTAACGAAATTTTTGAGTAATTAGAGCAAACAGCGGAGCTTCGGCTCCGCTGTTTGTTGTTTTAATGCCTTTTAGAGTGCAGCATTTAAGCTTATTTAGGGTGATTTTCTTATATCTGACTTTGATTATACCGACAAATATTAAATGCAACTTGAGCAAAGGAATTTTGAAAAACTGCGGAGTACGAAAACTCCGCAGAAAAAGGATAATACAATTTTTATTTTGTTCCGGTCAGCGAGGTGCCGTTAACGTAAAGCGTATAGCCGTTGCAAATTACGTTTGAAGCGTCGCCGATGAAGGAAGTGACATAGCTGTCGCCGGTAAGAGTCCAGGTGCTGCCGCCTTCGAGCGTTACGGAAACCGTTCCGACATCGGTTGAAACAGTCGTTCCACTTGCGTTGGAGATATTTCCGTTGATGTATCCCGTAAACTTTGAGGAATCGGAAAGATTGAGCGTCAGCGTGGAATTACTGCCGACTAAAACAGCACCGCTCAGCGTCTGATTTGATGCGTTGAGCGTTGCAACATTACTTGCGCCGCTCCAGCCGTCGTCACAGACGGAGAGTAAAACGTTATCACTGTCGTTATTTTTGATCGCAACACCGGAGAGTGATATAACCGCGTTTGTGTTGGTAACGTGGAAAACGTGACCGTTTTTGCTCGTCAGACTGCCGCCGGTCATAGTGAATGAAGAAGTGCCGCTTGCAGCGTCGCCGGACATCGACTGATAAATCATTATACTGTCGTAGAATGTCGCATTGCCGTTACACTTGGTATTGTTTGCAGTCAGATCGCAGTTATTGAGGGTTATGGAATTTAGACCCTCTATACACACGCCCTCGGAAAGATTGGATATAAGCTTTGCGTTTGATACGGTGATATCCGCAGTGGAGTATATAGCCGGAGAACCGAGACCGTTCGATGTGTAAGTACCGCCGTCGACCGTGACTGTTCCGCCGCCTCTGTCGGTACGGATCGCCGCTGAGGACTGACCGCTTGTAGTGACCGTAAGATTGCTCGCTTTAGTTATGCCGCCTCCGGTTGTCATAATGCCGCCCGAGCCGTCGCCTGTCGTGGTTATCGTTGTGTCGGATATGATGACGGTCGTGCCGTCACCGGAAGCACCGTTCTGTCCGCCGTTGCCTCCGTAACAGAATACTCCGTTCGCACCGCTTGCGTCAGAGGTAATAGTGCCTCCTGTTATTGTTGCAGTAGAGCCGCCTTTGACGAGCAAAGCCGCATTCTGACCGTAGAAATTACAACTGTCTCCTCCGTTGGAAGAACCGCTCTTTGTGAGTGTAAAATCGCTGATTGTAACGTCGTCTGCCGTACTGATCATCAAAGCGCTTTCATCCGAAGCGGAAGATGTGTAGATTTTACCGTTTTCGGACGTTGCGGAAGCGATTTCCGTTGCGCCTGCATAGGTCACATCGGACGAAGAACTTCCTCCGGGCCCACCGGGACCTCCGGGTCCACCGGGGTTGCCGTCGGGAGGCGGTCCTCCGGGTCCGTCGAAATCGGATGATGTGGTTGCCGCGTCGGGATCGGTTGCCAAGTTGCCGCAAGCTGTGAGCATTGCTGCGATAAGAACCGCAAGAATAATTGCAATATACTTTTTCATAATCTATCTTCCTTTCTTTAAAGAGAAAAATCCTTCTCTGTTTCTGATTACCATTATACAGAGAAGGATTGAAAAAAGATTGAAGGTTTTTAATTTTTTTCAGCGGGTAAAGATACCGTAAAGACCGCCTTGCCGTCTTTGTATGACGCGTTTATATTTCCGCCGTGCGCGTCAGTTACTGCTTTTGATATCGATAATCCGAGCCCGTAATGCGACCCGCTGTCATTTCTCGCTTCATCCGTTCTGTAAAAACGGTCAAACAGATGTAAAAGTTGATCGGCGCTTATTTCGTCGGCTCCGTTCGCAACGGTCAGCAGAGCGCTTTGACGCTCGCGTTTAAGTGTAAGTTCTACCGTATCCGAAGTGCCGTGCGAAAGCGCGTTGTCAAGCAGAATAGATACTAACTGCCGAAGCTGATTGGAATTTCCTTTTACCGTGATTCCGCCTTCGATTTCGGAATCAATATGTTTGCCTTTTTCAAAAGCGAGCGTTTCAAATGGAAGAACTTCTCCGTCAACAATTTTTGAAAAATCAATAATTTCTTTGGGCGTATCGCCGTTTTCGGCTTTGGATAAGGCAAGAAGCTGTTTGACAAGATCGGACATGCGCTGGTTTTCGTAGTCGATATTATCTAGCCATTCGCTGGCACCGGCTTCGCGCCGCAGCAGCTCGCTGTTAGCCGAGATAACTGCTATCGGCGTTTTTAATTCGTGCCCGGCGTCGGAAACAAATCTCTTTTGCCGCCTGTCGTTTTCTTCAAGCGGTTTTACAATTCTTCTAGCTGTGAACACAGAGATAATGACAAGAACGGCAAGGGCTAAAGAACCGATAATAAGCATTTGTTTAAACAGAACTGTCTGATTGTTATCGCTGATGGTTCCGTCTATCATGGCGACCAGAGTATAATCGTCGCGCTTATCTACGAGATAGGTCATATTTCCTGTTCTGCCGCTTGCTTTTCCGTTTCTGAGTATGGAGCCGGTAATCTCAAGAAGAGACTCTTCACTTTGCAAAGCGTTATTTCCGTTGTTGACCGAAAGAACTTCTCCGTCCGGGGAATATGCAGCGGAATAGAAGGTGGAAAGGTGAAACCGCGATTCGCTCTTTTCGGGCTTGTCATCGCGCGGTCCCGGTTTAACGTCTTGTTTATCCGGCTTGTCATCGGGTTTGATATCAGGCTTTTCACCGTCGGGATGAGTCGGCTGTTCCTCGAGGGTATAGCGTTCGACGTAGGTCCTCAGCATCTCTTCGTTTTCATTTTGAATCGCTATGCGATTTGAAACATAGATGGTACCGAGGGTGACAATCATCAGCGCCAAAAGCGAAAACACAACGGTAAACACTATTTTTCTTCTTGTTTTATTGAACATCACGGCACCTCAACTCATATCCGATTCCGCGCAGAGCCTTTATTTCGCACTTTGATTCAACAAACGCCAGCTTTTTGCGCGCAAAAGACATATATACTTCCACATTGTTGTATTCGGAGTCGCTTTCGTGACCCCATATTTTTAAA
>JAFRVM010000255.1 GCA_017438505.1 Clostridia bacterium
AAAAGTCGTCAGGGCCAAGTTCAAGTCGCGCTAAGCTACGATCAATCTTACTCTGCGTGCTCGTCTAGCCTTGTCTGCAAAAGAAACAGTTGGTTATAGCTTCCTTAACTATTACTTAGCTGACCTACGCGCTTGCTTTTTTGCTTTTCGGGATAACAACAACATATTCAAAATTGCCTATATATTTGCTCAAATTCTGCTCAAAATCACCATATTTCAGGCGAATACTTACAGCCATTAGAAATCTTATGCCGAGCGATTGTAAATCGGCAAAACGGACGAATAATCGCAAAAATCGGGGAAGAGTGATTGCAGTGCCGTTTTACAGTCAAATGAGAAAAAAATGCACAATGAACGATGTCCCACCCATAAACTCAAATAACAACTATTGACAATTTTTGATTTTTGATATATAATGAAACTACCATAAAGAGTGCACGAGGGACAAGCCCGTTGACTGCACAGCAACCTGCTGATGTAAGGTGCTAAAGCTTGAATGATGGGGTGAAATATGTAAAAAAACTCCATCAGCCGATGGAGTTTTCTTTTTGCCTCTTATGGAATAAATTTTACGAGGTGTTTTATGAAAAACAGACAGTATTTTGTAAGAGTATCGGAAAGAGAATCATTTGAAAAGGCTCTCGATTTGTGCGAGAAAAACGGGTATCGCAACATCCACTCGCTCACCCGAGAAAGCTATCCCGTAATCCCGCCCGTTATTGTTGTAGACAGCGTGAGGTGTGAGTTCGGTTTGACAAACGTCACGTGCCTTGCGGCAATGGCGTCGCAGAAGATGGCGTTTTTCGATATAGATGGAATCAATATCATGTAATTTTCTATCAAGCTCGTACACATTTACCATAGTGATAACGGTATGAAATAATACCTGCATTAAATTGCCATACCCGGAGAAAAAAGAGCCGCGACGAAAGTCTGCGGCTCTTTTTCATTGTTTCCCCCTACTTTTATGAATAAACTTGCAAATGTAGCAAAAAATATCATATAATAGTTGCCAAAGGAGGAAAAGCAATGAAACAGACAGACAAAATACGAATAGAAAGGTTCAAAAGCGAGTTAAAACTGCGCGAATATTCCGATCAGACGCGCAAGCGGTACGCCGAGGACGCGGCGCGATTTCTTATGTGGTCGGGCGGTCAAATGAGCCGCGAGGCCGTAGCCGAGTATAAAGCGGAACTTGAAAAAACGCACTCGTTTGGCAGCGTGAACACGATAATATCATCGCTGAATTCATTTTTCAAATTTGTCGGAATGGACGAGCTTAAAAGCCGCCGGAAGAGAGTGCAGAAAAGTATGTTCCGCTCTGCCGAGCGAGAGCTGACGAAAGCCGAATACGAGCGGCTGCTGACGGCGGCGCAGACAAAGAGAAACGAGCGCCTGTACCTGCTTATGCAAACTATATGTTCGACGGGGATAAGGGTGTCGGAGCTTAAATTCATCACCGCCGAGGCGATAAGGGACGAATACACCGACGTTTACAACAAGGGCAAGGAGCGGCGCATATACCTGC
>JAFRVM010000256.1 GCA_017438505.1 Clostridia bacterium
GGTTTCTCCGAGGCGGGCGCATATTCTTTCCTTTAGTTCGCCTGCGGCCTTATTTGTAAAAGTTATGGCAAGAATCTGCCACGGCTGAGCCGGAAAAACAGACAGCAGCGAGCGCACTTTATCTGCGAGAACTGTTTTGCCGTCCAGATAATCGTTTAAATCCCTTATGTCATCATCGGAAATATCGTGGGGGATATATTCGCTGTTATAGGCGTTGCCGTATTTGATTATGTATGCAATCCTGTTGACGACAACAGTGGTTTTGCCGCTGCCCGCTCCCGCTAAAATCAGCAGAGGGCCTTCGGTTTTGAATACCGCGCTGCGCTGCATTTTATTAAGATTTGAAAATTCCTTTTCGAGAATTCTTTTTTTCAGGTTTGTAAAATCGGAAATTTGCTGCATAAAACATGCTCCTTATAAAAGATAATAAAAAAACATAATAAATATGTTGAAATAGCTTTGACTAAATGTTATAATAAGCAGTAATTAAAAACTGGAGGTAAAAAAATTGAATAACTTTTTATTGACACTGACAACCACCGCTCAGGCCGCCGGAGATGCTGCAGCTAATACCGCAAACAAACCCACAGGTCTTTTCGGCTCTATCTGGGGCATACTTCTTATTTACGCTCTGTTTTTCGGCGTAATTTATCTCATTGTTATCCGTCCCAACTCCAAAAAGAGAAAGCAGGAGGAAGAGCTTAGAAAGAATATCGAGATCGGCGATGAGATCATCACCATCGGCGGCATTATCGGCCGTGTTGTTTCCATCAAGGACGATTCCGATACAATCACCATTGAGACCGGTGCCGACAGAAATAAGATGAAAATCAAGCGCTGGGCTGTTTCTTCCAACGAGACCGTAAGACAGAAGGTCGAAACAGAGATGGCTGCCGCACGTTCACAGAAAAAAGGTTTCCTTGATAAGCTCAACGAAAAGCTCGAGAGCAAGCAGAATGAAAAGAACGGCAAATAATTTTTTGCCAGCTTTATTATTTTGACATATTTGTTCCCTTTATGCAATATTTATTTACAGGATAAAATATTTTTAAAGGGGCTGAATCTTATATGTCGGTATACAGACAAAAATGCTCAAATGCGGGTTTCTCGCTGACCTTACTGCGTCCTGTGGTAATTGGAGTTTCGGTTGGCGCATTGGCAACCCTGCTTATTATCCTCATTGCTTCGGCGCTTTTTTCGGTTATAAAGAGCTTTGCCGATAACCTGGCGGTGCCGCTTGCGGTTCTTGCCGCAACTGCGGGAGCATTTGCCGGAGGCTTTATCGCAGCGCGAATTTTCGGATGCAAAGGTCTTTTAATCGGACTTGTGACCGGATTTTTCCTCTTTGCAATCATCTTTATAATATCGGCAATTTGCGCAAGCAGACTTTTTACCACCGCAGTGCTTGCCCAGTTTATTTTTATGACGCTCGGCGGTGCGGCGGGAGGCTTTTGCGCAGTAAACACAAAAAGAAAAAGATAAAAAATAAGGGGCAGTACTTTCTGTCCCTTATTTAATTAAAACTTACTTCTGCGGTCCGCGAACCTCCAAAAGA
>JAFRVM010000257.1 GCA_017438505.1 Clostridia bacterium
AAAGCAGTCGGGCACGGGCGATAACGGAGTAAGCGCGTCCGAACCCTCCACGGCGTTTCCGACAGCGGCATGCACTGCCTCGGGCTGGAATCCCGAGAACCTTCGCAAAATGGGTCGGGCAATTGCAGAAGAGTGCAGATATTACGGAGTTCACACCCTTCTCGGCCCGGGTGTGAATATCAAGCGCAATCCTCTTTGCGGACGCAATTTTGAGTATTTCAGTGAGGATCCACTGCTCGCGGGCGAAATGGGCGCGGCAATGACGCAGGGAGTCCAGTCGGGAGGAGTTGGAGTATGCATAAAGCATTTTGCGCTTAACAACAGCGAAAACTACCGATTTATGGGCAACTCGGTAGCCGGTGAAAAAACCATAAGAAATATCTATCTCAAACCCTTTGAAATAATAGTCAAAAAGGTAAAGCCGGCGTCAATAATGTGCGCATATAATCGCATTAACGGAACGTTCTGTTCGGAAAATAAATGGCTGCTAAGCGATGTCCTGCGCGATGAGTGGGGCTTTGACGGCGTTGTTATGAGCGACTGGGGGGCTGTGCGCGATCGAGTTCTCGGAATAAAAGCGGGACTTGACCTTGAAATGCCGGGCGACACGGCAATATGTCGCCGCTGGATTCTTGACGCTTCGGCAAACGGCAGCCTGCCCGCGCAGGATCTTGATAAAGCCTGCCGCAACATTTTAAAATGGGTGGATAAATACTGCAAGCCTGCCGATAAATCTCCGGTAGACTGGAAGGCTCACCACGAGCTTGCGGCCGAAATAGCGGCCGACTGCGCCGTTCTGATGAAGAACGACGGCGTTTTGCCCCTTAAAGGTACCGAGAAGCTGCATATCGCAGGCGAACTTTTTTCAAATATGCGTTATCAGGGCGCGGGAAGCTCGATGATCAATCCCACACAGGTGACAACCCCTGCCGACAGCTTTGAAAAGCACGGTGTAAAGTCCTATTCGCTTTCAGAGAGCGATATGGTGGTTGTATTCGCGGGACTTACCGATGAATATGAGTCGGAGGGCGGCGACCGCGAGCATATGAGACTGCCGGCAGGTCAGCTTGACGAGATTGACGCGCTGTGCGAGAGCGGCAAAAAAATTGTTGTGGTTCTCTTCGGCGGCTCTCCGGTAGAACTTCCTTTCTGTGATAAGGTTAATGCGATACTTAATATGTATCTGCCTGGGCAGAACGGAGGAGAGGCTGTATACAGGCTGCTGTTCGGTGAAATTAATCCCTCGGGCAAGCTTGCAGAAACATGGCCGATAAGATATGAGGACGTTCCGAGCGCAAAAACCTTCGGCAAACAGATTGATGAAATTTACGCCGAGGGAATGGAGGTAGGATACCGCTATTATAACAAGCACAGTGTTCAGGTACGCTTTGCATTCGGACACGGCCTTAGCTATACCACCTTTGAACATAGTGAATGGAAGAAAGACGGCAGCACATACAGTCAGACAATAACAAATACGGGCACAGTTTTCGGCGCGGAAGTCGCTCAGCTTTATATTGACGGCCAGCTCAAAGGATTTGAAAAGGTGTACTTAAATCCCGGAGAATCCAAAACCGTTACAATTACAATCGATAATGACACTAAAGATTATCCGGACGAGTATACTGTCCTACCGGAAGTGAAAAAATATCCCGTACATCTTGAATCGCGTCTGACCGATTTTAACTACTCGTTTATTGGGCGGATTATTTTCAATTCCATTCTTTCGGTTGCGAAAAAACAGGAAAAAGAAGCCGAAAGGCTGCCCGACGGACCGGAAAAGGACAACAAGCGCAAGGGCGCGCAGTTCTTGCGCAGAATTTTTGAGACAAACTGCCCCCGAACAATGACCATGTCGGCGGGAAAATCCATGCCCTATAACTATGCGCAGGGGATGGTTGAGCTTGCCAACGGACATCTTATAAAAGGCACCTTGTGCTTTTTGAAAAAAATAAAAGTTCCGAGACTGCCTAAGGATCAAAAATAGCGTTAAACCGCTGTTGGCTAAAATGCTCAAATGTTGACCTGATTTTTGGTGACATATTTTGAGCAAAAAGTACCGTATAGTGTTTGCAATTTGTTAACATTTAGAGTATAATTTAATCATAAATAATCTGCTGCTTTAGGCTATGGTTATTTTGTATCTTTAATATTTTAAAGGAGGATGTAAAATCATGAAGAAAATCAAAAAGTGTATGCGGCTTGGCAGCATAGCTCTGGCACTTATCCTGCTTATTGGCATGATGCCGGTTGTGAGCGGTTTTGCCGCCGGCAGTGATGATAGCCAAATCGGAACCTTAGGCGACGGTCCTCATACTCACACATACGGCAATCCCGTATGGGCATGGGCAAACTATGACGCAACAGCAACATTTACCTGCACAGATCCCGAATGCGACGACGCCGAACTCGGCAAGCAGGTAATTGCAGCTACCGATACCTTTGCTTACACCGATCCCACCTGCACAGAGGACGGTTATACCACTTATACCGCAACGGCAGAGTTTAACGGACGCACCTATACCACGACCGGCGACGACTGTCTTATAGTTGTAAGACAGAACAGCCGTCTAGGACATAACTGGTATCCGTGGACGGCAGTTCCCGGTCACCCCGAAATAATTGAACGTGACTGCGCCCGCTGCGGCGAACATGAGACACACGTTGCCTACTCTCTTGAAATCGTAGTTAAAGAGGGCGGCGGCCAGACCTATACCAAGGGTACAAATCAGCCTCTTACAATAAAATTTGAAAAGGTTGACTGGCCGGATATGAGAAATGTAAACGTATTTAATCTCTATCAGAACGGCGGCATAGCAACAGTAACAATGCCCGACGGCACAAAGCAGGTTCTCTCTTCCGGCGACTTTACCGCAACTGAAGGCTCGGTTGATATCACCATTTCTGCATCATATCTTGAGAATCTTGCAGCAGGCGAATATAAGCTGACACTTACCTTCACTCTCGGCGTCGAGGAATATAAGCTCGACAGCGCTTCGGCAACCTTCACCGTTGCAGAGCCCGCTCCCGACTCTGATACAGATTCCGATACAGACTCCGATACAGATTCAGATACAGATTCAGATACAGATTCCGACACAGATTCAGATTCAGATACAGACTCCGATCCCGATTCAAAACCCGATGACGGCGGCAATACACCCGCTACCGGAGATACCGGTCTCGCAATCACACTCAGCGTTATAGTAATGATGATTTCCGCTTTCGCAGCTGTCTATGTACTTGTACGCAGAAGAAATCTTGCCAAGTAAATAAGCGAATAATCAAAACAAAACCCCGGTCATTCTGATATGACCGGGGTAATTTTATGCAAAGAAATTCCAGCGTGAGAGAAGCAGTCCGGGGATAACGACAAGTGCAAAAAATGCCCAGCTTACAAGGGTGAAGGTTTTGATAAACTGCCTGCCCCGACCGGGGTATTCGCGCACATATATGCGGTAATTTATTACCGAGGCGAGCGAGCCGATAAGGGAGCAAAGTCCCGCCGTATCTGCGCCGTAAATAAGTCCCGCGAAGTTTTTGGTAAAAGGGTAGAGCACGATGCTTGCGGGCACATTGGAGATTATCTGACTCAGGCCGATTGCCCACCAGTATTCTCTGCCCGCAACGCTCTTTTCCAGAAAACCGGCGATAGAGGAATTTGCGGCAATTGAGGAGGAGAATACAAAAAAGCATAAAAATGTAACCAGCAGAGCGTAGTCAACCTTGATAAAGAGCTTTCTGTCTGCGGCTGCGACGGTTACAATTACAATTGCAAGGGCGATATACCACAAATGCGTGCGGGTAACTATTACCAGCAGAATAAGTATAAACAATCCAAGATACATCCACCTGCGAAAACCCGTTGCCTGAGGCATAAGCTTTTCTTTATCGCATACGGCGGGCTCTTTTATATCCTTTCGGTAGAGAAATAGGATAAAGCATATAAGCAGTATGCCTGACATAATACACATCGGCAGCATGTGCAGCATGAACCTCCATACGGTTATATCCGCCTGCCCATATAAAAACAGGTTTTGCGGACTGCCGAAGGGGGTCAGCAGTGACCCGCGTATTGCGGCGATGTTCTCCATGGATATGACGGGCAGTATGTAATGCTCTTTGCCCGCGCTGCGAAACAGTAAAATTGTAATGGGAACAAATATAAGCAGCGATACGTCGTTCGTGACGAACATTGATGAGAAAAACACACCGAATACCAGAAAAAGCGACAGCGAAACCATTGTTTTGAGTTTTCCGGTAAGAGTAACAAGCGGACGCAGTACGTTTTCCTGCTTAAAGCCCTCGAGTACGCAGAGCATCATTAAGAGTGTACCCAGCGTGCGCCAGTCAATCTGCTTAATAAGCGCTTCGGACGGGGGAGTGATGATAAGCCCTGCCAGCGCGGCGAGCACCGACAGGGTTACCATGGGTTCTTTTTTGAGCCATAGAAATATTTTTTTCATCGAATTGCCTTTCTGTTTTGATGCAAGGATAAAGCGGCAAATAATTAAAATTATTCATCTCTTTCGGTTTGCGCACCGAAATCATTACTCATACTTCGTTCAATGGCTCGGCAAAATTCCGGCATATCCCGCTTTATGCGGGCAATACGTCCGTTGCGGGTCAAAAATGTATGCTCGGAGCGTGCAAAGCAAACCTCTTGGCCGTTTTTATTTTGCATATCGTAGCAAATGGTCATTTTAGCACCGCTGAAGGATTCAACAGATACACCGATAGTTATCTCATCTCCGAATGTGCAGGGCTTTTTGTATTTGCAGGAAAGCTCTACAACAGGGGAGACAACCCCCTCTGCTTCCATTCTCGAATAGGGAAAACCCATCTGCTCCATAAAATCGACACGGGCCTCCTCCATCCAGTGGATGTAATTTGCGTGGTGGGTGATGCCCATCATATCTGTCTCATAGTACTGCACCGTTCTTTTATAAGGTTTCATATAAAATCCTCCGGGTAGCTTTTGTCTAAATCAAACCCGATTATTTTGCGAAATTCCTTTGCGTTATTGCAATCGGGGTCTATTCCTTTTTGCATATCGGGAACAAACGGCAGAATCTGCCAGTCCTCCATTCCGCATCCTCCGACGCTGATAAGATTCATTAGAAACGTATCAAAATCTTTGCCAAGAACAGCTCCGTGTCCTTCTCCGTCGTCGTGGCTAAGATAAACAACGGGAGGATTATCGGGGTTTGTCTCTGTATCCAAAGCTATAATATCACCGTTGCCAACTTCTATAATCCCCAGTTTTTTATGCCAGACCCTGTCGTATTCATTTTCTTCGTTGTTAAAGCATTCCGAAACCCAGTCTCTTCTGCTGTTTTCATTATTCTCAACCTCTTCTAAAGAGATTGTACACTGCACGCCGAAAATTCCTTTGAATTTTTTCGGAAGAAAATGACAGAAATCATCGGGAAAAAAGGCGGATATCTCGACCTCTTCGGAAAAGTTTAAAAAGAAATCCCTAAGCTGCCCGGGAAGTTTAACGCCGAGACTTTCTTCGACCTCTTTGATACTTTCCTCATCCGCACACGGGGCGGTTTGATAAATCGCGTCGGTATCCAGCTTGCTGTAACATTTAATCAGTTTTTTACAGTATCGGTCAAACTTTTGATAGTCCATATCAGTTCCCCCCTTCATTTATCATTCAAATGGATATGCCTAGTCGAGTATGATTTTAAACAGTTCTTCGTCATCGAGTATTTTGTTTTCCGACTTGAATCCGCACTTTTCGTAGACGTGTTTTCCGACTGCGTTTTCGGGATCGGTGGAAAGGTAAACCTCTTTACAGCTAAAGCGCTCCTTCATCTCTTTTAAAATCATCTTTATCCCCTGCGTTCCGTAGCCTTGGTTCTGATACCTTCTGTCTATCATTATTCTGCAAAGCTCGTAAAAATCTTCATCCTCGCAGTATCCGAACATTGTAAAGCCGATAAGCTTGCCATCGAGTTCGATAGCCTTTGTGATCCAGCCGTCCTCAAAAACCGACTGAACGATAGACAGAGCGTTTGAAGCGACAAATTTTTCGCATAATGAGGGCATACCCTTTGCCTCATACGGCTCTCCGCGTCCCTTGACGGTAATTGTTTGGTTTGTTGACAGAAAGATTACGCCTTCCCAGTTTTTTTTGTTATGTCCACTAATTTCATAAAAACACCTCATTTGTAAAATTTTGTTTGCATTATTCTTTGTTTACATATGATCAAAACGCATGACAATCTGATAATTATTCATAAATATGCGCGGCGTAGTTGCCTTCTTCGTCGCTGTGGTCTGTCCACGGCGATTCTCCGCAAAACTCGCTTAAAAATACCAGTTTTCCGTCAAGAATGTCAATTTCCATGCCGTGTTCTTCCTCCCAGTCGCATGAACATTCAAGCTGATAGCCTGTTTTTGAATCGTCCTTCGGCGGCTCAACGCTCATTGCAGTCGGCATGAAGCATTTAAGCATCTCGCGCGGGGGAGTGCTTTGGTCTACCGGTACTGCTAATTGCAGTTCCTCTCTCCATTCGTCGCAAATTTCGTTGCAGAATCCGATGCAGTACATTTTGGCGGCGCGGCAAATGGCGTCTATAAGTTCGTCGGACATTGAATTCATTGCGTCGGCGCATTCTTCCGCGTACTCGAGCGTTACCTCTTCTTCAAAAAGCATAATCGGGATTTCGGTGTCCCAGAGCTTGCAGTAAACACTGCCTTCGCGATATGTTGAATCTTTTCCGAGCGGTTTACGGATTAAATTTTTTATCATTATTTTTTCTCCCTTTGGTTATTCTTTGCAAATAATACATACCCTGCTTTGCGCGGCTTTCATCATATCGTCGTGCAGCTCCGCTGCCCAGTCTGATGTTTCGTGTGTAAATACTACGCACCACGTAAGCGCCAAATCAAAGACATATAAATCTTCGGGAAGAGCGTTAGAAATATACATATACTGCTCTGCCAGCCTGTAAGACTCAAACCATTCAAATTCAATACGGTCGGCAAGTTTGCATGCATCGGCCTGAGCAATTAAATCGGGACAGTCGTTATCCTCAAAAAAATTGTTTTTATCTGACGTAAAAAGTACAGAACCGGGATGGGAGCGTAAAAAATCCAGAGCCTCTTTAAAAGAAACGCTCGGGTACTTCGGGTCCATTTTATCCCACATAAAAGACTTTTCGTACCACTGCTTTGTTATCGGACGGCCTTTTTTCTTCATCTTTTCCATCCAGTCTTTTGACTTTATCTGAAAAGTTTCCCACGACATTACAAAGCGGCGTATAAAAGCTTCGATGATTCCGGAAGCATCGTCCAAATATTTAATATCCATTCGGTAATTCCTCTTTGAATTTGTTTAATTATTATACCATACATATCATGCAATAGCAACAAAAAACCTCCCCTGACGTTTGACAAAGGAGGTTAGGCATTTAATTACTTTGGTACTGTCCGTTCCATTCTTCAAGGCATATTTTGATCTCACCGGCGGGAATGAGCACTCCGTAATAAAATT
>JAFRVM010000258.1 GCA_017438505.1 Clostridia bacterium
GCAGATGCTCAAAATCCCCGCGATGAAAAACTGCGAAATGCCCGGGTTTACATGCTACAAAGTAAAAAGCGGAGACAGTCTCTGGAGCATTGGTCAGAAATTCGGGGTAAGCTGGCGCAAAATCGCCGTGATAAACAAAATTGCAAACCCCTCTAATTTGCAGCCGGGCACGGTTTTGAGTATTCCCACAGACGGAAATTTGGCACCGTCACAGCAGGTGAACACGCTCGATGTGGGCGATCATGTAAGAATAAAGAGCGACGCGATGTATTACTACGCCGGACGCAGAATTCCAGACTGGGTCAAGACCGATTACACCTATTATGTCGCCGCTGTTTTGTATAACGGCAAGCCGGTATACCTTGGCGACAAGCGCTCGGTACTGCTGGGCAAAAGGCAAAATAACATGACAGGAGTTATCGAACCCGGATTTAACACATGGGTCAACGAGGATATTCTGGAAAAGGTATAAAATTATCCCCTGCCGGTTTTTCGGCAGGGGATAAATGCTTTAATCGGAAACATTATACAGTTTTTTGACGTGTGCCTTATTGCCGTAAATAAATACAAGTGCGGCAACGACGTTCAGACTTGTAAAGATAATTATTACAAGTCTTATAGGCATAAATTCGGCAAGCGCGCCGGCTATAAGGTGTCCGACAAGGTTGCCCACGGTTATAATTGTGTTGAATGTGCCGTTAAAACGCCCTTTCTTTTCGTCCGGAACATATTTCTGAGTGGCGGATATGCGTATGTTGTATGATGTCACGCCGAATATTCCGGTAAGGAAACATAAAATCATCATAACCGGAACGGGCGTAAACAGATATGTACCCTCAAAAACAGATATTGAGATATAGACGACAAGGGCAATTAAAAACTTTCTGCCGGGCGGAAGCTTAAATTTGTAGTGTATTCCTCCTCCGACGGCTCTGCCCACCGAACACATACCCCAGACAAGCATATAGATATACTCGCCGTTTTCAAATGTGCTTTTAAAGTAGGGAAGAGTGACCGAATTTGCCGCGCTGCCCTCGAGGTTTGAGAATAAAAAGTAAATGCAGACCGCCAGCAGCCCTTTTTCGCTTATAAGATAAGAAAGTCCCTGCTTGAAATCAAAAACAAACTGGCGGACAACTCCGAGTTCCTTGTCCCTGGTTTCTTCCTGCTTTTCTATATACTCCTCTTTTGCGGTTATCTGAGTTTCCATTACAGCCGCGATAAAATAAGAAGCTGCGTCAATAAGAAAAAGCGGAACAATACCTATTTTGTTATATAATAATGCGGAAATAGGAACTGCTACCATGGTAAGGGTCTCAAGCGTGCTTGCTATGGAATATGCCTTTGAGTAGTTGCCCTCGGAAATAAGCAGAGGATAAAAGGATTCGTATGCAACGGCATACATACTCTCAATTGTACCTATAATAAGGCATGCAACGGCAAGAACTGCAAAGCTGAAATATCCGCTTCCGAGAATCACGGCAAGTATGACAAATATTCCCGAAGTTAAAAAGTCGAGCGTGTAAATGGTTTTTCGGCGGGAGAATCTGTCAAGAACAGGTCCGCTGAGCACCGGAATGACTATGTTTGGAAGCATATAAAAAACGTTATACAGCGCGAATAAAAAGGTTGACTTGGTGTAATCAAGCACCAGAAGGCTCATGGCAAAGCCTGAAAGCACGCTGCCGAGCATGGAGATCATGCTTCCCACCGTTATTATGGTAAAGTCTTTTGTCCACAGTCCGGCAGCTTTAGTGTTATCGTTATTCAGTAATATCCCTCCTTCGGGATGAATTTGCAATAAAACAGGTTAAAACCGCAGAATTGAGACCATCCCAAGAATTGTGTAAACCTCCAAAGTGGTGTAAAATAGAAGCATCACTTTGGAGGTATTAAATATGAGCAGCAGAAGAAACAGGAGCCCGGAAGAGGAAAACCGCAGAGCGAAGATCAGAGAGCTGTTGCA
>JAFRVM010000259.1 GCA_017438505.1 Clostridia bacterium
CCAGCGTTCGTCCTGAGCCAGGATCAAACTCTCTAAAATATTGTATCTAAAGCAATCCCTAAAGACCGCTCCAAATCATACTTTAGAGCTTAATCGCTCTTCGACATACACGCTTGCGTACATCTTTCAGTTTATAGTCCTGCGACTTTATTATCCGAAATTCTTTGTCTCAAAGTATTTCTTAACGGGTTTCTTATTAGTTACGTTGTTTAATTTTCAAGGTTCTTTGCTCTGTCACTTGCGACAGCTTTATAAGTTTATCACATGGGCTTTCGGATGTCAAGCATTTTTTTGAGATTTTTTAAATATTTTTTCTGACGAAAACATTAATAAAAAAACGGCTGATTGAGCAGATTTTATTTGCGTTTTGACAAAAATACCGCTGTTTTGATATTAATGCTTGACTGTTTGAAAAAATAGGCACAAAATGTATTAGTATTATATACTATAAAATGTTGTTACATACAGGGGCTGATATTATGCTCGGTAAAATGCTTATTTCCAACGTTCGTGTTATTGATCCCGCATCCGCTTTTGATTCGGTTACAAACCTTTTAATTACAGACGGAAAGATTACCGCCATCGGCAGCGGCTTTGAGGCCGACAAGGATACCACGGTAATTGACGGTACAAATCTTATGGCCGCGCCGGGCTTTATTGATATGCACGTTCATCTGCGTGAGCCCGGTCAGACAGAGAAAGAGGATATTGCCTCGGGATGTATGGCGGCTGCGGCAGGCGGAATAACCTCGCTTGTTTGTATGCCCAATACCAAGCCGACTACCGACAGTCCCGAAGCTGTAAACTTTATAAAAGAAAAGGCCGCGGCAGCCTGCGGAGTAAAGGTTTATCCCGCGGCGGCAATTACAAAGAATCTTGCAGGCGAAGTTCAGAGCGATTTTTGTGCTCTTAAGGCCGCCGGGGTTATCGCTGTTTCGGATGACGGCAACCCGGTCGCCGATGACAGAATTCTGCGCAAGGCCATGATCCAGGCGGACAAGCAGGGACTTAAAATGCTATGCCACTGTGAAAACAAGGTTCTCTCCAGCGGAGGACTTATCAACGAGGGTAAAATTTCGGAAGTTCTGGGCATCCCGGGTATGCCCGCAGAGGCGGAAGATTCCGACACCGCCCGCGTTATCGAGATGGCCGAGAGCACCGGCTGCGCCGTACATATCTGCCATGTCAGCACAAGAGGTTCGGTAAAGCTAATTCGCGAGGCAAAAAAGAGAGGGGTCAAGGTAACCGCAGAAACCGCCCCCCATTATTTCGCCTTTACCGAAAGCAAGCTGCTTAAAGAAGACGCCGATTTCAGAATGAATCCTCCTCTGCGTACATACAAGGACAGATTTGCGGTTATCGAGGGTCTGTGCGACGGCACAATTGACGCTATCGCCACCGACCACGCCCCCCACACTCCCGAGGAAAAGGCAGACTTTTTGTCCGCTCCCAACGGAGTTATAGGCATGGAAACATCTTTTGCCGCATCGTTTATGTACCTGAAAGAATTTATGACCCTTTCTGATATTATAGCCTGCATGACCGTCAAGCCGGCAAACATTCTCGGTCTTGACGCCGGCAGACTTCAGGTAGGCGCTCCGGCTGATATTGTTCTCTTCAACCCGCGCGATGTATGGACGGTAAAACCGGAAGAGCTGCACGGAAAATCCCGCAACGCGGTATTTAAAGGTCAGAAGCTCATCGGCAGGGTTTACTACACTATCTGTGACGGCAATATTATATTTGAAAGAAAGAAATCACGGTAAAACT
This sequence comes from Clostridia bacterium, assembly GCA_017438505.1. GTDB lineage: Bacteria > Bacillota > Clostridia > Oscillospirales > Acutalibacteraceae > RGIG2835. The sequence continues at coordinate 1,771 of JAFRVM010000259.1, forward strand.
TCCCCCATAAAACATTAAGGAGGAGAAAAAATGCCCCTCTGCGAAAAACTCGCCGTTTTTGATTTGGACGGCACAATAAGCCAGACCCATCTTTTTTCGGTTCCCGCGCACAAACAGGTTATGGCGGATATGGGTTATCCCGTCAAAACCGAAGATGAGATAATCCGCACATACGGAATGGTTCAGAAGGACTATCTGACCGCGCTCATTGGAGATTATGAGTCGGAAAAAGCCATGACCTACATCAGACGTGTCGCGGCGCTTGAAAATGAGTTTATTTTAACACGCGGAAAGCCATACGAGGGTACTGCGGAAATGCTCCGCTCACTTCGCGCTGACGGAATCAAGACGGCTATTTGCTCAAACGCCAGCTACCGGTATATAAGTATGGTGCTTGCCGCTTACGGGCTTGGCGACCTTATTGATTTTATCCAGCCGGTAAGCACGGGTCTTTCCAAGGTTGATACGCTGGGCATACTTATCGCAAACTCGGGTGCTCGGAAAACCGTTATGTGCGGCGATACCGCCTTTGATATGCAGGCGGCGCAGGGCAACGGTATCCCCTTTGTCGGATGCATGTACGGCTTTCAGCCGTGGCAGCTGGAGAAGGCGGCGTACAAGGCGGAAAATATGCCGCAGCTTTGCGAAATAATAAAAACTATACTTAATTAACACCCGGGGAAAGGATAATCGAGTAAAATATGAGCGATTATATGAAAGACGTTTCTATCCTTGTCAATACATGTGATTTATACGAAGATGCATGGAATCCTTTCTTCAGACTGCTGCAAATACAGTGGAAGGATTGTCCGAAAAAAGTGTACCTTAATACCGAGACAAAAAAGTACACCGACCCTTATTTTGACGTTGTAACCGTAAACAGTTCCCCGGGGGACAAGTGGGGGGCAAGATTGCTTAAAGCCATTGACAAAATCGACACGGAATACGTCTTTTTCTTTTTGGAGGATTTTTTTATTCAGAAGCCTGTAAATACAGATATTCTTGAAACAGCAATTTCATGCCTGGACAACGAAAAAGATGTCGGCGCAATAAGGTTTGTTCCCCATGTCTCCGCATCCTGGTGTGAAAAGGGCACCGAAACATACGGCTATTTCTCTTTTATTCCTCTGAGCTGGAAGGCAAGGAATACAACCATGCCGTCATTATGGAGAAAGGATTATCTGAAGAAAATAACAAGGGCTTACGAGTCGCCGTGGGAATTTGAAACCTTCGGCTCTGTAAGATCGGCAAAAATGCCATACAGAGTATTGGTTCAAAACGAGTCTGCTCCAATCGCCGTCTACATTGATTACCAAATCAAGTACGGCTATGGCATAAGCAAAAGACGCTGGCTGAAAAACAACAAAGAACTCTTTGATAAGTACGGTATTGTGGTTGATTTTTCACGCCTGGGCTGGTTTGAAGAGTCGGATGCTCCCCAGAAGGTAACCGGACTTCGCCGATCAAAAAAAGAAAAGCTGCTGCTCCCCTTTACCGACCCAAAACTGTTTGCTAAAATTTTAAAGGCAGAATTTAAGCAGAAGTGGTTTTATATCTCCCATATAAGAAACAGATTTTGATTTATACAAAAAAGCTGGGTCTGTTGCAAAATAGGCTTTTAGAAAAAATATGCACAAAAAAAGACGCTTCCAAGGTCGGATTCGACCGATCAGAAGCGTCTTTTCATTAGTTTTTGGCTATTTTTTTGTGCAATTTGCTATCGGATTTTTATTTTGCAACAGACCCATATTTTTTATTCATATTTTGTTTTTAAGCGACTGATAGCTTACAAACTCAAAATTTTCTATCACGCATCCGCCGGTGCTGAAAATGCCGACAATACACGTTCCATCCTGTGAGTTTGCGATAAAGTTGCCCTCAAGCAATCCGTTTTGCCCGTACTGCGCGTAAAGCTCCTGTGCGGACGTTATAACTGTATGGGGAGCAAACGAGACCGGACCGTCTATTCCCTCAAGACTCGCCGGATCGTTTATGCGTGGGGCATATTCCTGCGGGGGAATACAGACAACCGTTTCGCCCGCCGAAGAGAACCTTGGATAGAGACAAAGATTCTCTTCGCCGAAATCTGCAATCAAAAATACCGTGCAGCCGGGGTCTAAAATCAGCTTACCTCCTGAGATTCTCGCTCCGGAATTATAAAACAGCTTTATCTTATCGCTTGTCGGAGAAAGGGTTTCTCCGCCGTAAATCTTTTTATCAAGTCCGCCTGATGCAATAAACGCTGCAAGACGGTTACTTACTACCGCCCTCGCATTTGCGGACGGATGCATGGTATCCATTGTCTCCTCGGCATAAAGCGTACCCACCTGCGCACCCGGAGTATCAAACACATCAACTCCGACTGCGAGGCAAACCTGTTCGGCAATTTCGGCGTAAGCCCGTGTTCTGGCTGCAAACATACCCATAGCATTGCCGACCGATTCATAGTATCCGCAGCTTTGGTCGTAGAGAGTATCCATAGGCTTCATATAAACCACATAGCTGCCGCGCGCAATCTCACGCATCAAAAGTTTTGCCAGATCCTGCGCAAATTCCTCAACGTGCGTGGGATCTTCCGGGTTGGCGTCGTTAAATCCCGCGTGAATAACAGTGACGTCCGCCGCTTCATTGTATATTGAAGCATTGTAAATATTGAGCACCTTTCTTCCGAAATACGGCTCGTTTATATATGTGAAAATATTTTCACCCGTATATCCGCTTTCATGACAGCCGGACAGTTCGTTAAAATAATAGGTTGTAAAGTAAGGTATGGTATCTGCTGTCGAGGGGTTATTGTTGTTTTTGTCGTCATCGTAGTAAACGTCGCCGCAAAATGCGCTGTCGCCCAAAAAAAACATTACGCTTTCTTCACGGTTTTCAAGCTTCTGCAAAAAACTTTCCTTTGCATCCCGCTGCATGTCTTGCAGAGTTTCAAGGTCAATAACGGTTCCCGGTTCGAATTGTATGTCGGCTGTGGCATCAACTGTGTATCCGGTTGAAACAAGATCCGGATAATTCAGCCTAGTGGCATAAGCCCCTATATCTCCGACCCAAAAATCCCCCTGGGAATTTGCGGTAATTCTGACCGCATATGCGGGAACGGAATCAAAAGAAAGGGTGTTTGTGCCGTAGGTCACGCTGTCAGCAGAGGCAACATTTATCCACTCGCCGCCGAGACTGCTTTTTACCGCAACACTGTAACCCGAGGGACAGCTCTGCTGCGCAAAGCCGTTGTCGCCCCAGAACACTTCGACGCCGCTGATGTCGTAAAGGTCGCCGAGCTCCACGCAGAACTGCGCCGAACCTTCCGCCTGCACTCCCGTCAGTCCGTTGCCGTCGGCAAGAAGGGCAGGATTTTCCGATTGAGGAACTGTACTTACCTGCTTTCCGTAAGCGACGTTATCCGTAATTTCCATATTAGTGCCCATAACCATGGCCTTTAATATTTCAACGTCGCCCTCATCGCACAGGTTATCCTCGTTTAAATCGCCGTCGGCAATATACAGTCCCTGCTCTGCATAGTCCTGAAGCAGAACAACGTCGCAAATATCGGTACAGCCGTCGCCGTTAAGATCCCCCGTGCCCACTGCCGACGCACTTATGCCAAAGGGCAGACAGGTAAGCAACAAAGCGGCTGCCGCAAAAGCGGAAATAACTTTTTTAATCATATCAAATATCCTTTTTGTGGATTTTTTTTAATTATAACACCAATGTGCAAAAAACTCAATCAGTATTTGCAATTTGATTATTATAAAAACATATTATATAGACTTTTTCGATAGAAATTCTGCCTAATCATACAAATTAATTAATAATTGTTTTGTATAATTTGCTGTTTATTCATTTTATGGGATTTTTTTATGGAAAAATAAACCTATATATGTTATTATTGTTTGAGACCTTAACTGCATAAGGTTTTTACTCATTTTATCGATTCATTAAAAGTTAAATATTAATAGGAGGAATTAAGTAAATGAGTCACAAGTATGTATACCTTTTCTCCGAAGGCAACGCCAACATGCGCGAGCTGCTGGGCGGCAAGGGCGCCAACCTGGCTGAGATGACCAACATCGGCCTGCCCGTGCCCCAGGGCTTC
>JAFRVM010000260.1 GCA_017438505.1 Clostridia bacterium
AGATTTGTCCATGTTGTGGACTCTCTCGGGTGTGGATTCGGCAACGGAATGCTTGCAATCCGCGCGGCCAAACTTAGTCGACAGGGAGTAGATGTAAAAGAAGCGGCCGCTGCTATTGATGCTGAAGTACCCCACACCTGCCAGTATTTTACAGTTGACGACCTTAATTTTCTGAAAAACACCGGTAGGGTGAGCGGATTTACCGCGCAAATCGGCACAGTTCTCAACATTAAACCGATTTTATACGGAAACAAAACAGGCCATATTGTCTCGTGCGCAAAGGTACGCGGGCGCAAAAAGTCAATAGAGGCTCTGGCAAAAAAATATGACGAAAAACGTGTTCGCTTTGGCGAGCAGGAGATATTTATTTCTCACGGAGATTGTCTGCAGGACGCTCAGATGCTTGAAGGCCTTATTCGTGAGATTACCCCTGATGTTCCCGTAACCATCTGTCAGCACGAGCCCTTCTCCGGCGCGCACGTCGGTCCGGGTATGCTCGGATTGTTTTTCCGCGGAAACGAGAGATAAATCTTTTTTAACAAAACATATTTAAAAGTACAGCCTACAGGTTTTGTTCGGCTGTACTTTTCTTTTTTGATATGGTATAATAAACAAAAAAGGAATATGTGAGAAAAATGAAGATAGCGGTAATAGGTTACAGCGGCAGCGGAAAATCCACGCTTGCGCGCAGGCTGGGCATTTACTATGATGCGCCGGTGCTTCATCTTGACAGCGTGCACTTTCTGCCTGATTGGAAGGTGCGGGACAGGCAGGAAAAGGAAAAGATTGTGGAAGACTTTTTAAACGGCAGCCGTTTGTGGGTTGTTGACGGCAATTACCCAAAGCTTTCCTACGACAGGCGTATGGCGGAAGCCGATTTGATCGTTATGATGCTTTTTAACCGGTTTAACTGCCTTTGGCGTGTTACAAAACGCTACCGCAAATTTAAAAACAGCACAAGACCCGACATGGCAAAGGGCTGCAGCGAAAAACTGGATTTCGAGTTTGTACGGTGGGTGCTTTATAAAGGCAGAAGCAAGGCTGACACGCAAAGGTTTAAGAATATTAAAAATACATATTCAAAAAAGACGGTTGTTTTGAAAAACCAAAAGCAGCTTGACCGATTTTTAAAGCAATTCGAAGGTGAAAACAATGAAGTTTAAACATACAAAAAGACCGGGCTTTCTGCTCGGGTTTATAGATTTCTTTACGGCCGGTTTTTTTTTCCTTTTGTATATGCCTCTGGGCGGACTTCAAAAAGAACTGGAGGAAGTTCTGGGGCACAAGGTGCAGCCCTACTGGCAGGCATACCTGCTCGGAATACCCACGCTTTTTATTTACACACTTGTCTGGATGGCGGGAATTTCCGGAGAACTCAAAGTTAAGGCGGTCGAAATGGGTATAAAAGGACCGCACACGTCGTGGCGGCATATGTTCTGGTGGAATGTTCTAGGCTGTCTATGCTTCGGGCCCATGATAGCAACACATAGATTCTTTAAAACGCTTGGCAGGATTGAAAACGAGCTTAATAAAAGATAAACTTTATAGCATCGGTAAAAAAAGAAAACATATTTTTGTTTGTGAAGCAGAACTTATATAACGGAGGCGAACTGTAATGAATATAGAAAAGGTTATTTCTCAGTTGACCGTTGAAGAAAAGGCGGCGCTGGTTTCAGGAACGGATTTTATGTATACAAATCCCATTCCGAGACTTGGTATTCCAAGCCTTTGCATGGCGGACGGACCGCACGGACTGCGAAAGCAGTCG
>JAFRVM010000261.1 GCA_017438505.1 Clostridia bacterium
TACAGTAAAAATTTACTTTATTATAGCGGGTTTGCCGAGAAAATTCAATCTGTCCAAGCTTCTTCTAATGTAAAAAAAGTATTAAATTTTCTTCAAAAGTCTTTTCAAAAGACAAAAAACAGTCTATAATTATCCAAAAAAAGAATTTGATACACTTTTGTAACCTTTTGTAATTATTTTTTAACCTTTTATATTTGATGAATGGAAGAAAGGAGAAAATTATGAAAAGAACGCTTTCATTTATTCTGTCTTTAATAATGATTATCTCTACATTCGCAGGTTTGGCCGGCGTAAGCGCCGGAGCTTCAGGCAAAACGGGCATTGGTCTTGCGGAATGGGCAATGCGTGCCTATAACGAGGGCTGGAAATATGTTTATGCCGGCGCATCTGTCGGCAAGGTTGACTGCTCGGGTCTTGTTTATTCCTACGCGGGCGGTTATCACGGAGCAAAAAAAATGACTGAAGATTATGCTTCCAAAAAGGGTTCGGTAAGCTCGGGCATTCCCCGTATCCACGGTCTGGTTCTCTATGCCGCCCCCTCAAAATCCTCTTCCACACCCCATATGGGCGTTTATGTCGGCAAGGACGAAAACGGAAATGATATGGCTGTAGACGCACGCAGCTCCTCACAGGGCGTTGTTTACAAAACCGTTGCCAGCAGAGTTTCTAAGCCGTGGGTAACATGGTTCAAGCATTCAAAGCTTAGCTACCCCACAACAGGCTGGTATACATATAAGGGCAAAAAGTTCTACTATAAGGATGGACAGTTTGTAACCGGAAAATACAAGGTTGACGGCGTAACATACGATTTCGGAAAATCCGGTGCTCTCAAGGGTACCATTTCCGGCGACGATTCATCGTCCTCCACCGACACCACAACTAAAACCACAACTACCACAAAGGCCGCTTCCGAAGCTCTTAAATACGGAAGCAAGGGCGAGGCGGTTACAAAACTTCAGAAAAGGCTTATCGAGCTGGGATTTCTCTCCGGTACGGCTGACGGCTCCTACGGAAACAAAACCGTTGAGGCGGTTAAGAGCTTCCAGAAACAGATAGGCATAAAGGCCGACGGCATGGCCGGCCCCGAAACGCAGAAGAAGCTGTACGCTTCGGACGCTCCCAAGGCGACTACAACCACTACTACCACAACAAAGAAAACCACAACAACCACAACAACCAAAAAGACAACCACCACGACAACAACCAAGAAAACCACTACGACTACACCTAAAAAGACAACTACAACCACTCCCAAAAAGACTACAACAACTACTACAACGGCAAAGAAAACCACAACAACCTCAACGACCAAAAAGACTACCACGACCACTACTGCAAAAACTTCAAAGTATACCACACTTAAGGTCGGAGATAAGGGTGATCCCGTTTATCAGCTCCAGTACAGACTTAAGATGCTCGGATACTTAAATACAAAATATGACGGCACATACGGCAACATCACCGCTGCGGCCGTCAAGCAGTTCCAGAAAAAGGCCGGACTTCCCGTCGACGGCGTAGCAACCGTAGAAACACAGGAAAAACTTTATTCGACAAAGGCTCCGTGGGCAAGTGAAGGCGAGGGCGTTTCCTCCACCGAAAACAACCTTGACGCTCAGGCTTCGGGCACAACGGAAAACACATCCACGACAAATACATTTGTCGTTCTCAGATAAGGCGACAAGAGCGAAGCTGTTCAGATGCTTCAGGAACGCCTTGCAGAGCTTGGTTACTTCGATGAGGAGGCCACCGGATATTTCGGCAACTTTACCTTTGACTCGGTAGTTATGTTCCAGGTTCAGTCGGGCCTTACAGCTGACGGCATTGTAGGTGAGGAAACGTTTGAGGCGATTTATTCCGACGATGCGGCAAGAGCTTCCGATTCTATTATCGAAACATCTATTTCCGATGCCGATGATGAGGACATCAGCCAGTATCTCGGCGAAACAATAACCATTGAATACGAAGGTGTAACCTATATTATCAACGAGGCTATAAGCAACCTTATTGACGATTCAATATTTATGTAAGCAATACTTTTGAGGTGTTCACTTTTATGAAAAGGCTATTTTCGATTTCCGCCGCCGTTTTAATTTGCTTTTTGCTTTTTACATCCTGCTCCTCCGGAAAGAAAAACACCCCTGAATTTAAAACGGTCAAAAATCTCGGCATCAGTTTTGAATATCCGGGCGACTGGACATACAGCTATACCGACGGCGAATCAAAGATGAGCGTTTTTAAAGAGGGAGCTAAGGATTTTGCGGATAATCTCAATATTATTGTCGACCTTGAAGATGAAAATCTGAGAAATTATTCCGAGGCGTTATTTACTAACGCCTACTCAAAATCGTTTGAAGATTATAAACCGGATGCATTCAGAACATACAATCATTTTCTTGGAGAAGATGATGATACCTATGCCATTGAGCTTAGAGCTTCCTATACTAACAGCGAAAAGCATACGGTGTATTTTCGTCAGTATATCCTCAATCAAAACGGCAGAAATTATGTTTTGACATTTTCCACTCTGCGCCGCCAGTTCCCCTCCGCCTTTGAGCACATTATGGAAACCCTAAAGTTTTATGAGTAAAATAAAAATCCGTCCCAGAAAAAGGGACGGATTTTTTGTGAAAAAATACTTTTCAAAAACTCCAGTAAATATCAACCGTTGTTTTTCCTTCGATATCCTTTTCACTTACCTCTATCCTGTCGATAAATACTTTTGCGGCAAGAGATATATCATTCAAAACGCTTATATCTGATAAAACTGACCGGTCATCTGATTTTTGGGCGGAAAACCGTTTTTGGTTTTCCGCCTGTTCTTTTTTTAAGCTGTCAAGCTGAATGGCTATACAGCTAAAAATATCGTTATATTGTTCCTCGGTTATTTTGCCGCAGGCTCGGTCGGTGTATAAATCGGCAAGAGCCTGCTTTTTTTGAACTATGAGGCGGTTAGTGTTTTCTATAAGAAAATCAAGCTGCAATGCGGCTTTATCCTTGTTTGCTCCTTGGATTATCCGGTTCTTTTCCGCGGCGTTCAAATACTTTTGTTCAAGTTTTTCAAGTTCTGTTTTCAGAGAATCAAGAAGTCTGTCAAGGCGAATACTATGACGGCTGCAAACGCTCGAATCAACACTGTTTCTTTTGCAGTGCAGGTAGCTGTAAGCACTGTTTTTACCTGTCGATTTGGTCATAACCGATTTGCAGTCGACGCAAAATACCTTTCCTGCAAGCGGATGAGGAATTCCACTCTTCTGGCTTCTGCTTCGCGACATCATTTTTTCCGCCGCAAGCCCGAATGTTTCCGTATCTATAATAGATGGGTGAGTAGAGCTCACTACAATCCAGCGGTTTTTTTCTACCGATAAAAGTTTTTTTGTTTTATAGCTTGCCTTTTTTCTTGTGCCCTGAACCATATTTCCGAGATACATCTGATTTGTCAAAATGCGTCCCACCGTGGTTTTGTTCCATAGCCCGCTGCCCTCGTTTTTATAGTTAAAACCGCAAAGCTGTTTGTACTTTGTCGGATTGGGCACGCCCGCCTCGTTGAGCATTTTGGCGATATGCTGTTTGCCGTAACCCAAAACGCACCACTCAAAAATCTGCCGCACGACCCGCGCGGCATCCGGATCAATTATCAGTTTTCCCTTGTTTTCGGGGTCTTTTTTGTATCCGTAAAGGGCAAAACTGCCTATGTGCTGACCGTTTTTACGCTTGCTGTCCAGTACCGCGGTTATACTTTGCGAAAGATCCTCAAGATACCATTCGTTGACAAGCCCTGTTATCTGGCGTGCCTTTTTGCCGCCTTTTACCGCCGTGTCGATGCCGTCGGAAACCGCGACAAAGCGGATATTCCACAGCGGAAAAAGTCCGTGTATGTACTTTTCGCAGGTTTCTATATCTCTTGCAAAGCGGGACTGGCTTTTGCACAAAACTATATCAAAAAGTCCGCGCCGACAGTCGGCAATCATATTCAAAAATGCCGGGCGGGTTTTGTCTGTGCCGCTGTAATCTTCATCGGTGTAAATTTTATAAATTTCCCAGCCCTTTTCCGCTGCGTAGCTTGTCAGAATTTCCCGCTGATTTATAATGCTTTCCGATATTCCGCCGTATTTATCCTCGTCCTCACGGCTCAGACGGCAGTAAATCGCGCATCTCACCGCGCTGTCTCACGCATTTGCTTTACAAACTCGGCGTATAGCTTTAAAAAGACTTCTTTTCGCACTTTTTCATCTTCATTTTTGAAATGATTAATTATAATTATTTTTTTATCGGACAAAAAAATCACCCCGCACAGCTTATGCCGCGCGGGGTGTGCTTTATTACATCTATTAATATCTGTTGTCGAATACTCTGGTGGACTTTTTCTCACTTCTGGGCAGCTCGCCGATGGCCACGCTCTTTGCAACAATGGTAAGTCCTACCTTTGTCTTAAATGCGTTGCACACAGCCGCTTCAAGCGCGCTCTTTGAGTAGCCGAGATCGGTCTCAAAGAAGAGGGTCATAATATCCTTGCCGCCAAGGTGGTCGATAATAACCTGATACTCGCTGCTTACTCCCTCGACCTCGCGCAGAACGTCCTCAATCTGACCGGGATAGATGTTAACGCCCTTGACCTTGATCATATCGTCGCTTCTGCCGACAAGCGTTTCAATGCGGGGGAAGCGGGAGCCGCAGGGGCAATCTCCGGGAATAATTCTTGTAAGGTCGTGCGTGCGGTAGCGGATAAGGGGAGCGCCCTCCTTAAAGAGGGTGGTGATTACAAGCTCGCCGAGCTCGCCGTCGGGCAGTACTTCGCCTGTTTTGGGGTCGATGATCTCAAAGTAGAGATAGTCGTCCCAGACGTGCATACCGCACTCGTGCTCGCAGCTTATACCGATGCCGGGGCCGTAAATCTCGGTAAGACCGTAAATGTCGTAAAGCTTGACGCCAAGCTCGCCCGCGATGCGTTTTCTCATCTTTTCGCCCCAGCGCTCCGAGCCGATAACACCCTTTGTAAGGTGAATCTGGTCGCGGATACCGCGCTTTTCAATCTCTTCCGCAAGCAAAAGAGCATAGGAGGATGTGGCGCACAAAACGGTGCTCTTCATATCGGAGAGCATTTTGAGCTGCTTTTCGGTGTTGCCGGGTCCCATGGGGATACACATAGCGCCCAAAAGCTCTGCGCCTGCCTGAAATCCTATTCCGGCTGTCCACAGACCGTAACCCGGTGTGATGTGGATTCTGTCTTTGTTTGTTATGCCCGCCATCTCATAGCAGCGCTTGAACATTAGCGCCCAGTCGTTTACGTCCTTGCGGGTATAGGGGATTATTATGGGCGTGCCGGTTGTGCCGGAGGAGGAGTGGATGCGCACGACATCCTCTTCGGGAACAGCGCAGATGCCAAGGGGGTAACCCTCGCGCAGCTCGTCCTTGTTGGTAAAGGGCAGGTTTTCAAAATCGGCCTGGGTCTTGATGTCATCGGGAGAGAGACCGGCAAATTTTTTCTGATAAAATCCGCCGTCAAAGTTCATAAGACGCTCAAGCAGGTTTTTAAAGGCCTTCATCTGGTATTCGTTCATCTGCATAAGTCATTACCTCGATTTATTGATTAAAATAATTTTTAAGCTTTTCAATGTGTCCCCCGGACTGCTTTTTTATTTTTGCAAGAGAAGCATCATCAAGGGTAAACCATGCGTTCTGCCCGCAAACCTCGTCTGCAAACCGCTCGGGATTTTCGCAAATATCACGCACGGTAAAGCTTTTACCGTCAAAACCAATATCGCGCAGCATACTTACGGTTTTTTTGGAATAAATAACGGGCAAAACGGGAGTTTTTGAGGAAAGAGCAAAAATAGTCGAGTGAAAACGGGTGCCGATAAACCGCTCGCACCCGGCAATCGCGGCAAGAACCGGCTTGTAATCACCGGTATAAGCGACAATTTTTACATCGTTCTCCATTAAATTTGCTACCGTATGGACGCTGCAAAGGTCGTTTTCGGTCTCGCAGTCGAAGGCAAACAGAGTAACCGGCTTGCCGGTAGTGTTTATATAACTGTCGGCAGCTATGGCGACAGCCTTGCAGTAGTCGAAATTCTGACCTCTTTCCCGAATATTACGGTAGACCGAAATACCGAGCCCGTCACGCGTTTTCGCGGGGGGAATATCCAGGCTAAAGAGCATATCGGGGTAAAATGAGGCGTTTATCCCCGCGCCGTTTGCAATATCAAGCGATAAACTGTCCCGCAGTGTGACGCTTCCGGCTTTTTTGAGCTCCAAATTTATCAAAAGATTTGCAAGTCTTGAGTTTGCAAGACCCAAATTGCATCCGCACACGGCGATTTTTTTGCCCGCGCGTTTGAATTTTGCATTGCCTTTGTAGAATGTTTTATAGCGGTATTTTACGCTATTGCGGCTGCCGAGAATGTACATCGAGCCGCCGATGGTCAGCAGAGCGTCGTAATCGTTTGTATTTATTTTTCCGTTTAACAAAGGAGCGCCGCCGATGACATTTTTTAAATCGGCAAAGGGAAAGAGCAGCGCAGGATCCGCGCAGCCAACATAAAAGCAGTGCTGCGGCATAGCCTGAGCCGCAAGACGGAGCATTAAGTCATCACCGATATTGCGGTCAAGATATGCGTTTGTGTATATTTTCAAAACTACCACCTCTTACTTGAGGTTTTACTTTTAAGTCTGGCAAAGGGCTTTAAAACCAGTTTTTTTACCTTTCCGTATAGCTCGGCAAAAAGTCCGTGCTCAAAGTCGTTCATTCCCAGGAACCACTGGAGCACACAGTAGATAATTAAAATTATAAGCGCACGGAGCACAAGGTTGAATATCGAGTGGCTCTGTATAAAAAAGGTAAGAAAACCGAACGCGATTGTGACAAGCGCAATTGGCAGAATGCCATGGCAGGTTTCTTTGAAAAACCGCCAGATATTTATGCCAACCCTGTTTTTGTAGTACCAGTTCATTATAATTATCTGACCTAATATCAGGGCGAGAACAGTAGCTATTGTCGCACCGATTACGCCGAAATATTTGGTAAAGGGTATGGTAAGAAGGGCGTTGCACACAGCAATCCCAAGATACATGACCGCGCGGAAGCGGTGCATATTTTTTGCCTGCAAGATGGAAATGCCAAGAATCTCCACCTCCGGAATAAGCAGCGCGGTAAGCAGCATAAAACCGATTAAAAAGGCAATGTCGCGTGTGTGGGTCGTTCCGCTTGAGTAGTAATAGTCCAGAAACTGCCTGCCCACAACTATATATCCGCAGTATAAAAGTCCCAGAATAAGCGCCTGAATACGTCCGAGTTTTATCATTGCCCCGGTAAGCTGTTCTCCGCTCGCGTTGTTGACAACCATAGTCATAACGCGCATCATAAACATTCCGGATATCATTGTCGCAATTTTTATAAAGTAGTCGGCAAAGTGATTGCCAAAGGTAAGGGGGGTAACCTCCGCCGAGCCTATAAATTTTCCTACAAGAACTTTATCTATCTGCCAGTATAGTAAATCTGCCACAGAGCTTGCGAAAATAAAGGAGGAATAAATAAAAAGCTCTTTAAGCAGGCCTTTATCAAAGTGTTTATATGAGAATTTAACCTTAAGCTTGACACGGCAGTTGAGCATAATGGTCGTCTGGTAGGCAAGGTTGAAAAAAACCTCGGAAATAACAATGGAAAAAACGCCTACGCCGAGATAAACAAGAATTACTTTGAAAATGGGGACAAAAATGTTTTTAATAAGTCCCCAGGTGTTAAGGACGGTAAATTTTTCATATGCGGTCATTATGGAAGGGTAGATCTGCGAAATAATACTTATGCCCATATTAATGACCATTATGGCGAAAATTAATTTTGCCTTTAAAAGGTCGGGACCGTGTAGCTTTGTGTAAAAGCGTGGGAGCAGAAAGTAGCAGGCGATACCTACCGAAACTGCGACTGCGGCTATGATTGCAAAAACGATATGCATCATACCCAGTATGCGCTCTTCACTTTCTTTGTCGTTTGTGGAGCGGTACTTGGCAAGAAAACGCACAAGGGAGTTGTTAAGGCCGAAGCTGAGCATACCGATGGAGGTAACTAAAGGGCCGACCATCTGATAAAGACCGTAGTCGTTATCGCCTATCTGCTTTAATATAAAGGGGGTTACCAGCAATGTTCCGCAAATACCTATAATGGTACTTATTGAGGAAATAACCGACCCCCGTTTTATTTCTTTATGTGCCTGAGCGGTGCTGTTCAATTAAATCACCTTAGAAATTTTAAGTTTGGTTATTTGGTAGAATTTACGCTCGCATCTTTTATACAGTGAGAATATATGTGCACCGAAGTTTAAAAAAGCGTAAGGTTTTCCTTTTGTGGTACATTCCGTTACCTTCCACCAGATTCCCCAGTAGTAAATAAGCAGAGTTATAATAGCTGTTTTTTTGCCTTTGGGAATCTGTGAAAGAATACTTTTTATAGCGACGCACAGCTCAGAGTGGCTGACATCTTTTTTCAGCGCCATAGCGCGGACATAATTTTCAAAAAGATAATCGGGCAGAGCTATGCCGAATTTATCGACAAGCAGACGCAGAACCTTTCGGCGGGACTGGAGCAGAATACTGTCCTTTTCTTCATCCGCGGCAATCACCTCGGTAATCGAGCTGTCGTATTTTCTGTATACGGCAAACCTGCGGGGGCTTATGTGAATTTTTGCGTTGCCCGCGACATTTGCCCAAAGACCGTAGTCCTCCATATACATATATTCGTCGGAGTAGGAGAGACCGAGTCTTTCGAGCAGTTCTCTGCGAAAGGTAACGCAGTTGTGGGATATTGTACATTTTGCAAGCAGACCTATCTCGGCGCCGTGCTTTGTTATGGGGTTTATAAAAATACCTGTGCGGTAATAATCGCGCATAACAAGAGTCTGACCCGAAACGATATCCACCTTTGGATGTCTTTCGAGATAGGCGACCTGAGATTTCAGTCTTCCGGGCAGCATAATATCGTCGGAATCAAAACGGGCAATGTACTTGCCTCTTGCGTGCCCCAGTCCGAGATTAAGTGAATATATAAGCCCTTTGTTTTCGGAATTGTACAGCTTTACAATTCTTTTATCCTTTATCGAATTGAGCACCGAGCGGGTCTTGTCGGTAGAGCCGTCCTCGACTATGACGATCTCAAAGTCGGTATAGCTCTGGTTAAGTACGCTGGCAAGAGCCTCGGCAAGATACGGCTCGTCATTGTATGTTGCCATCAGCACTGTAACGGTCGGCGCTTTTGTGTCAGATGTATTTTTCATAAATTAAAATATCTCTTTTAAGCGTTTTACAAATGCAATATAAAACCACATTGTGTAAATCATACGGTGACGGAGCATAAACATTAGAGTTTTGAATTTAAATCCGTCCTGATTTCCGTATATCAGTTTTACCGATTTATCAAAGCCCGGGGTATTGAAGTAATCGCGTATAAGTCTCAGCTTCTCACCGGCGGTTTTGCAAAGAGCTGCGTCGGTAAAGATGCAGTGGGAGACCTCGTAAACGTATCTGGCGGCTATGTATTCGTCAAGACCGGCAATATCCCCGTTTTTTGCGGCAAATTCCTCAACAAGAGGCATTACGCTGAGACGTTTGCCGAGCATGAATTCGCCGCTGCGCTTTGAGCGGCTGACATATCCGCGCGGAGCAAAATAAAGGGAGTGATTCCCGCTTATTTTTGTGACAGCCTTTGCTTTGCGCAGAACATAAAGCTGGAAAATGAGATCCTCGGCAAGGGGCAGCGCCGATTCGTCCACAAAGCGGATCCCCTCCAAAAAGTCCTTTTTATAAAGACAGATGCAGCAGCTGCCGTTATTGAGCGGCTGCTTAAATGGAAATTTTTTTCCGCGTGAGAGAAGGGGCAGAAGCAAAAGCCTGTTTATGTCCTCGCCTTCGTATCTGCCAGGGTATGCGGCATAGCCCTCTTCGTGATAGACCTTGTAGTTTTCGTCGCAGAATTTTCGTCCGTCAAGCACAACATCCGAGCCGTCACGTTCAATTGCTTCCACCATTTTGGTGTAAAGCGGCGGCTCTACAGCGTCGTCGCAGTCAACAAAGGCTATGTATTCACCGCGGGCGAGTGTCATCCCGTAGTTTCTGGCGGCGGCAACTCCGCCGTGCGGCTGCAAATAAACGCGGATATTGGGATTTTTTTCCGCCATACGTCTGCAAATAGCCGCGCCGCAGTCTGTTGAAGCGTCGTCAATAATTATAATTTCTATATTTTTGTATGTTTGATTTAAAATAGAGTTCAGGCAGGTTTCAATAAACTTTTCCCCGTTATACATCGGAACGATTACAGAAACCATACCCTGCTGATGATCGTTCATACATCCCACTTCCATTTTTGCGAGAGAATTTTATATATCAAGCAGAGAATTGTATACATCGCTTAATTGGCTGACCACAACTTCGCAGCCGTAAAGGTCGAGACAGCCCTTGCGAAGAGCCGCACCGCTGTAGCTGTCTCTCTCGCTGTATATTTTTTCCATGGCGGCACACAGCGCGTCAACGTCACCGGTATCCACAAGTATTCCGTTTGTATCGTTGACTATACCCTCCGGACCGCCGCAGCGGGTTGCAATAACAGGCAAACCGCAGGCGAGAGCCTCAATGTAAACCACGCCGAAGGTCTCGGCGTATGAGGCAAGCACAAAGCAGTCGGAGCTGTTCAGCTCCTGACAGAGCTGCGCGCGGTCACGCTCGCCGGTAAATTCAACACTGTCGGCAAGCTCAAGCTGGGCGGCAAGATTTTTAAGCGCATCAAGCTCGGCTCCGCTTCCGCATATTTTGAGCTTTAAATAAGGGTGTTTGTTTTTCAGTTTCCCAAAGGCGCGGATAAGAATGTCCATTCCCTTTCGCTTGGAGAGCCAGGCAGTAGAGATGAATGTAAAATCGCCGTGACTTTTAGGGGCATAGTTAAACAGCCGGCCGTCAACCACGTTGGGAATGTAAATAGGGTTTTCGCAGCCGAAGTTTTTGAGTTCTTCGGCAAGGCTCGGACTTACCGCTATAACTTTGCCTGCGCCGCGAATGGCCTTGGTAAGGCATTTTTTTTCATCCTCATTCATGGTTTTGTGGATGATTTTTGAAAGATGCTCGGTCAGAACGCAGGGAATTGAATGTTCTTTGGCAAGCTTTACGCCGATTGGCCCGGCAAAACGCGAGGAATGGATATGGATTATATCGGGCTTACCCCAGCTTTTTGACGCTTTGCCGTAAAGATAGCGCATGGCACGGTTCGTGACGTCAATATAGGGCTTTGCCTTACCTCTGCCATAGACCGGTACGGTTAACTGAAAAATCTTTACTCCGTCGGCCTCGCGAAAGCTTTTTCCCCAGTGTGCCTTTGACTTGAAGGAAACTATTTCGGTGTTTATTACTGCCACATCGTAGCCTGCCCGTACAAGAGCTGCAGCCTGTTCATGCACAAAAATGTTTGAAACAGGGTGGTCGGGGGAAGGATACCACGACGCGACAATTAAAATTTTAACAGGTTTTTGTTCGGTCATTGTATATTGCCTCTAATCAAAAGGTAAATCAGTCATCATCGTCCTCGGGTTTGACAAAAACAGGTTTGACAGAATCCTGAAGGCCGGCTTTGCTTTGAGCTTTGCGGGTTCTTTCTCTGAGCTTTTCTCTGTTTTTAAGATATTGCTCGCGTTCCTTTTTAGCCTGAACTTCATTGTAGTAGCCGACTATGTTTTCTTCCTTGAGATTCTCGCGGATTATGTTTCCGTCGGCATCGGTGACCATTTTGTAGGTGTTATTCTTGGAGATAAGCTCAAGTTCGGTATTCTCATCCATAAATACCCTGTAGAATGAAAGCCAAACGCCGAAAATGAAGAAGGTGATAGGGAAGTTTGTAGCGTTGGAGGGACACATACTCATAAGAAAGAAGTTTAAAATGGAGGCAAGAATAAAGCCTGCCTTAAGGTTGACGTCGGTATTTTTAAGTCTGGTTTTCCATACATTGTAAATCGTGCGGAAGAAGGTATACAGATAAGCTGCTCCGCCTATAACGCCAAGCTCGGCGAGAATAATAACAATCATATTATGTATGGGCAGACCGTTGGGTATACCCTCCATATATTCATCGGTGTAGGAGGCGCTCTTGCCTATACCTACGCCAAAGGGGTGGTCAAGGAAGGTCTTTACACCGGAAACAAGAAGCTTTAGTCGGTTTTCGTCACTGTCGGTTTCGGGGTGGACGGTGGAGTTAAACTGCTCAATAAAGAAATCGCCTATGGACATTCCGCCGGTAATATTTCCGCCTGCACTGCCTGCCGTCAGCATAATGACCATTACAATTGCCAGAAAAGCAACAAATATAATTATAGGCAGTTTGCTTTTTCGCAGGTTTTGGGTGTTGTAGAACATAATAAAGATAACCGTTGTAACCAGCGATATAAAGGCAAGACGGGAGGTGGTATTGAGCACCAGCCAGAAGAAGAATACAGTTTCGACAACAAGCAGCGGATAGCGAAGCTTGAATTTTTTCAGTCCGCCTAAGGTGTAATCGTAAAGCATAAAGGGGAAAATGGAGGTTATTACATAGGCGTAGTTGTTTGTGTTGTAATAGCCGGCAACAGGGTAGTAGTTGAAGAAATCGTTTTCACTGAAGAAATACTCGCCTCGGACATCAAGGGTATATTCGCCGCTGGTCATCTCTTTCCAGCCGATAAAAAGCAGAATAACAAAATAAATATGCAGGTCGGTTATAACGGCGTTGAACTCTTTTTCATCATTTACGGCGTTTAACTGCAGCATAGCAACAGCCCAGCCTGCTAT
The DNA here is from genome assembly GCA_017438505.1 of Clostridia bacterium. Taxonomy (GTDB): domain Bacteria; phylum Bacillota; class Clostridia; order Oscillospirales; family Acutalibacteraceae; genus RGIG2835. Next base: position 12,796 of record JAFRVM010000261.1, read on the forward strand.
CCACGGAATAATACCGTCCAGCGCTTTGGTGGCGTTTGAGCCCCAGACAAACGACATAAGACCGTAGCCGAGCATAATGATAACCGCAACATAGATATCCTTAAAACCTTTCATGTCAAACTTTAAATCGTCGTTTGCGCGGTAGCGCATCACAACAATAAAAAACAGTATTGCAAGAAAGGCCATATGCTTGACAATCGGCGCTTTGTGCGCGGCAAAAA
>JAFRVM010000262.1 GCA_017438505.1 Clostridia bacterium
GTGCCTGGGCGGATATATGCCCAACCTTGTCATGTGCGCCGTATGCGGCTGCTTTGAGGCCGAAGAGATGTATTTTTACCCTGCTACCGGCAAGATCTTCTGCAAAAAATGCCGTCCGGCGGGATATGCGAAAAATATACGTCTTTCGCTTGGCGCTCTTACCGCTATGCGCCACATCTGCTACAGTCCCTTTGAAAAGATTTTTTCTTTTTCTCTCTCCGATGAGAACGAAAAAATCCTTGCTGACGCCACGGAAACCTTTTTGCTCGCCCAGACCGAGCGTACATATAAAACTCTTGATTTTTACCACAATATCTTGTAGTTGAAAAAAATAAAAGTGTATGATACAATTAAAATAGTGTATTTTTAAACAAAGGAGTGTTTGCTATGGCCGGCGACAATATTTTACGCTCGCTGACACGAAAAAATTTTATAGCCGGAACATACTATCCCTCAGACGGCCGACACAGTGTGTATATAAGCTGTGTTCAGGATAAAACGGATATTGCCGAGCAGCTTGCCGCCTGCGTAGTGCAGCTGTTTGACTGCAGGGTTGTTTTTCATTCGTATAGCCGCCCAGTGCGCAACACCCTTTCTTCACGTATAAAAAATGCAATATCCGACGCAGATGCCGTAATTTTAATCATAACTCCAAAATTTTCATCAAATAACGATATTATGGCCGAGCTTGCCGCCGCAAAGCAGAAAAACATCCCTGTTGTGCCCGTTTTGTTTGACGGCACTTTGTCAGATGTGAGCGACGCCGAGGAAATATCCGGCAGACGTATGCGCTGCGCGCAGATGTCGAGCGAGCGCTTTATCGAATCTCTGCGTCTTACCCTTTCTGACTATCTGACCGATTACTCCGAGGCGGAAAAGTTTGAAAAGTTTTATAAAGAAAAGTCATCGGCCCCGGTTGACAGCTTTACCCTCGCGGACAAGCTGCAGTATGCCGTTGGTTACATAAACGGTGCGGGAACCGAGAAAAACCACGAAAAAGCTCTGCGTATGCTCTCGCTTGTTATTTCGTCAGCCGAAGAGAGCGACGCCGAAATATCAAACCGTGCTCTTTGGGAGCGCGGACGGGTCTACTGGCTTGACGGCAACTACAAGCTTGCCTCCGCCGACTGGCACGAGGCTGCCGCAAGAGGCTATGCGCCCGGCTGGTTCTCGCTGGGCTGTCTGTATTTTTACGGCGAGGGGACAAAAAAGAATCCTAAAAAAGCATTTAATTTCTTTAATCTCGGCGCGAATGCAGGCTGCGGCAAAGCTTGCTATATACTTGGTATTTGTAATCTTTACGGTATAGGCTGCGAGCAGGACGCAACTTTGGCGGAACACTGGTTTATGTGCGGCGCGGAGTCCGACGCAGATGAGAACAACCGTATGCTTGCCCGCATTTACAAAAAAAGCGACCCGCTGGCCGCTTTAAAGCAGTATGAGCGCTCCTGCTCCATGCACGAGCCCGATTCATATGAGTACTACGAACTTGCCTCCCTTTACGGGAAAAACGATTTATGGAAGAAAGCGGTTCATTATTACGATTGTGCCGCACAGGTGGGCAGCAAGGACGCATGCCTGAAGCTCGGAAGCATATACGAAACAGGTAAAAAGGTCGATAAAAAAGACGGGAAAAAGGTCGATAAGCAGAGTATTAAAGCCGACAAAAAGAAGGCAAATTCCTACTACCGTATGGCAGGACTTGTTAAGCCCTCTCTCAACGACCAGACGTCTTCAATATCCTCTCTTACCACGGCCTTCAGCGTGCCGGAGAAGAAGGAAGAAAAAACAATAGGAAAACCTGCCGAGGAATGGAAGCTCTCACCCGACGTTGCGGGCAATACCGAAATCTGGGACGCAAATCCCAAGGCTCATGCTGCCGATATGGAAAATTTGCTTGACTACACCTATTTTGACTTTGACCCCAATCAGAAAAACAGTCTTTGGAACAAAACCGATATTTTGGAGGCTCAGGAAAAGGCAGCCAAGCACAGGGGCAAAGGACCGTCCCGCAATATGGCTACCGAATCGGGGCTTGAGGATATGACCTCCACAAATAAACGCCGCAAACGCCGCAGAATATTAAGGCGCACGTTTACAGGCATTCTTATTGCAATTCTTTCCGCTGCTCTCTGTGCAGGCGTATATGTTATTCTGCATTATTTTGGCATAATATAATGAATTATACCTATATTCTGCGCTGCTGTGACGGCACGCTTTACACCGGCTGGACCAATGATTTAAAAGCCCGCGTGCAGACACACAACAGCGGCAAGGGAGCAAGATATACCCGCTGCCGCCTGCCGGTGACGCTTGTCTATTATGAGAGCTTTGAAACCAGGAAAGAGGCTATGCGGCGCGAATATCAGATAAAACGCCTGCCAAGGACCGAAAAATTAAAGCTGATAGAAAAAGCCAATATAAAAGATAGCCAAAGGCTTCCCCGTTAAGTGGAAGCCTTTTTTACAGCATACAAACCAAAACGGACGTGCGCAACACACGTCCGTTTATCTGTAAATTAGTGTTTTTCGTTAAAACTTATGCAAGCTCAGCGAAGTACTTGATAGTTCTTACCATCTGGCTGGTGTAGGAATTCTCGTTGTCATACCACGAAACGACCTGTACCTCATAAAGTCCGTCGCCGATCTCGCAGACCATAGTCTGGGTGGCGTCGAAGAGAGAGCCGTATCTCATACAGATAACGTCGGAGGAGA
>JAFRVM010000263.1 GCA_017438505.1 Clostridia bacterium
ATTTTTATTTCGATCGCCGCGCCGGCTTCAAGATAATCCTCGTGAACACCGAAGCGTCCGCTTGCAACCTGAACAATTGTGTTTGCGCCGTACTGATAAAAATCCTCGTGCAGACCGCCCTCGCCCGTGTTGTAAAGTATGCCAAGCTCGGTCGCCGCTCTTGCCAGCGAGGCGTGGGCGTTATAGCTTATAGAGCCGTAGCTCATTGCCGAGAAGATGACCGGCATGGATAGGTTTATCTGAGGGGGAAGGTCGCATACAAGATTTCCCTTTTTATCGCGCTCCATTTTTTCGGGCTTTTTGCCAAGGGAAACATGGGTTTCCATAGGCTCGCGCAGAGGGTCGATAGGAGGATTTGTGACCTGTGACGCGTTTATTAAAATCTTGTCCCAGTAAACAGGCAGAGGCTTTGGGTTGCCCATAGACGAGAGCAGAACGCCGCCGCTGGACGCCTGCTTGTAGATCTCTTTGATAGTATCGTTCTGCCAGTTGGCGTTTTCACGCAGCTGACAGTCGCTTTTTACAATTTTGAGCGCCCTTGTCGGGCAGAGAGAGACGCACCGCTGACAGTTGACGCACTTTGTTTCGTCGCTCATCATTATTCCGCGCTCTGTGCTGAAAAAGTGTACCTCGTTTGCGCATTGGCGCTCGCATACACGGCAGGCAATGCAGCGGCTTTCGTTTCTTATTACTTCAAATTCGGGATAAATAAAATCAACGGCCATCAGTAAGCACCTTCTTTCACTTTGACAATGACCGGCTCGCCGCCGGCGGGAGCCCAGATGTTTTCGGCATTCGGCTCCATTGTGCGTATTGCAGCTTCCTCGCTGGCGATAAATACCCTGTCGTCCTTTTCGCCCACGACCATCGAGCGAAGCTTAAGGCGGTCGTTAAGCGCCATTATTCCCCCAGTAAAACCGAGAACAATGGAAAACGGTCCTGTTATAAGCAGGCTTGGGAAGACGGTACGCAGAAAGGCAAGTCTTTTTTTGATATTTTCGTCCTTTTCGCCCTCAATTGTGCTCCAGAAAGGCGCGGCAATTACGTTTGCCGCCTCGGTAAGGGTCAGCCCCTGCACGCGGACAAGGTAATCGAGAATATATGTGATAACCTCTGTGTCGGTCTGAAGGGTGCATTTATATCCGAACATCTCTATAAAGCGGCGGTTTGCGTCGTAAGAGGAAATCTCGCCGTTGTGCACTACCGAATAATCGAGCAGGGTAAAGGGGTGCGCGCCGCCCCACCAGCCGGGAGTGTTTGTGGGATAACGGCCGTGAGCCGTCCAGGAGTAACCCTCATATTCGTCAAGTTTGTAAAATACTCCGACATCCTCGGGAAATCCGACAGCCTTGAAGGTTCCCATATTCTTGCCGCTTGAAAAGGCATACGCGCCGCTGAGCTGAGTGTTGATTTTCATTACGGCTCTGGCGACAAATTCCTTTTCGTCAAGCTGCATACTGGCAAGCATTGATTTTAATGGCGCAACGAAAAATCTCCAGATAATAGGCTCGTCGGTAATTGCGGGAATTGTGCGCGTAGGTATGCGCTCGGAGTGGACTATCTCAAAATACTCCTTCAAATAGGCTTCGCACTCTTTCCGAGTGGAGCGGGAATCAAAGAATAAATGCAGGGCATAAAAATCCTTGTACTCGGGATAAATGCCGTAACCGGCAAATCCGCCGCCCAGACCGTTGCTGCGGTCGTGCATGGGCTTCATCGCGTTTGTGATCATCTCGCCCGACATCTTTTTTGCATCCCTTGAAATGACGGCGGCGATAGCGCATCCGGAGGGAATGCGAACCTGACCTTCTTTCATCATTGCTAATCAGTTCCTTTCGGAAAAATAAAAAAGCAAAGGCATTCATTATCGCACAGACAGCTCTGTGCAGCAATGAACACCTTTGCTCACTTGCCGCTATTATAGACTGCAGTTTTCGATTTGTCAAGGGGTATATGACAAAGTTTTTTTCTCGCTCGCTCAAAAATCGTCATATTTATCACATTTTAATTTGACATATGCGCTTTTTTAATATAATATAAATATCAGAATTACTGACGCGAAAGGGCTGTTTTTATGGATAAAAAAACCGCACGCTTGCTGGCTGCCTGTTATGCGGCGATCATTATTTTCACGATAGCCGCGGTTCTGATAGCCGGCAGAACCTATAAGGTGTATGTACGAAATCCCTATAATAACGATTTTGCAGAAATAACATACACAAACGAGGGAATTGTCGAGAACACAGGCGCAACAACAAAAAACGGTGTGACCTGCTTTACGTTTAAAGCGGTAAAAAATGGCTATACCGAGATCAACGTCTTTATTCACGACCGTGATGATCCGTCTAATATGAGCGGCAGTCTTATTCCCGCCAAGGTTATCGGCCCGAAATTCATTTTTGTGTCCGGTTACGATTTCGGCGGCTTTAAATATGTCGTTCTCGGACTTGCAATGCTGACCATGTTCACACTTGTGATATTTATAAAACAGTTTCTTTACAGGAAAAAACATCATTTCTTCTCATATAAAACGGTTCTTGACCTTGCCATGGCGCTTTATTTCGGCTTACAGGGAATAATTTTTACCGGCATTTTCGCCGCGTGCTGTTTTTTGCCGCAATATTTTGACGCCTGGAGAATGTACAGCTCGATCGGACTGACTTTGAGCGCGATTTTCTATTTATCTCTGCCTGTTATCATCGTTTTTTCCGTTTTTATGGTACTGAGCAACTTTTCACTTATAAGGCATGAGGGATACGGTAAAAACAATATGTTCGGACTGCTGATAAGCGCTGCGCTTCTTATTGGCTCTCTCATCTGTATTATAACTATCCACTATAACCCGGGAGCAACCAATCGCACACCGGAAGATATCGTCTCGGCAATTATACGCTGCATCGTATCCTCCGTTTTCATCTATCTTGAGTGTATACTTTTCTCGGTATTTTACTGCACAAACTATGCCGCAAGGCACACGCCCGAATACAACAAGGATTTTATTATCATTCTCGGCTGCAAAACCAGACCGGACGGAACTCCGCTCCCTCTGCTTCGGGGCAGAATTGACAGGGCAATTGAATTTTACCGCGAACAGCTCGAAAAAAGCGGCAGGCAGGCCTGCTTTATTCCGTCGGGCGGTAAGGGCAGCGACGAAATAATGCCGGAAGCTCAGAGCATGAAAAACTACCTTGTTGAGCATGGCATAGACGAGAGCATCATTTTTCCCGAAGATAAATCGACCACGACGCTTGAAAATATGAAATTTTCAAAGAAAATCGCCGACGGGAAGAATGAGAACGCAAATATTCTCTTTTCCACCACCAACTACCACGTTTTCAGGAGCGGAATGTTCGCCTCGGACGCGGGAATGAACGCGGACGGAGTCGGCGCAAAAACAAAATGGTACTTCTGGCCTAACGCGCAGATAAGGGAGTTTATCGGAATAATCGTCAGCGAGTGGAAGATAAACGCCGGTTTCGTCGCGCTGACCATTGTTGTTTCAACGCTGCTGGCAAATATCGGCACTATCATTCATTTATTTACTACGTAAAACTGCTTTTTTTTTCAAAAAAGTGCTTGACAACCGTAAAGCACAGTAGTATAATCATCGGCAAAGGCAAGGGCGTCTTTGAGTGATTTAGCTCGAAGACGCTCTTTCTCCGTTTCAGGGGAAGAGCGCTGCTCGAATTGAATAAGGATGAAAAAGGCAAAGGCGTCTTTTGTGTTCTCACGAAAGGTGTCTTTGCCTTTAATCTTTATCAAGGAAAAGGAGAAATCAAAATGAGTAAGGTTACGGATTATTTCGGAAGTCAGGTTTTTGACGACAGAGTCATGCGCGCACGTCTCTCGGCAGAGGTATACGCTTCTCTTCGCAAGACCATCGACGAAGGAAAAGAACTGGACATCAGCGTTGCCAACACGGTAGCTGACGCGATGAAAAACTGGGCGGTAGAAAAGGGCGCAACCCATTTTACCCACTGGTTCCAGCCGCTTACCGGCATTACAGCCGAAAAACACGACAGCTTTATCGCTTCTTCACCGGACGGCAGCGTAATAATGGAATTTTCCGGCAAAGAGCTTATCAAGGGCGAGCCGGACGCTTCGTCCTTTCCTTCGGGCGGACTAAGAGCAACCTTTGAAGCCAGAGGCTACACCGCATGGGATCCCACATCGTATGCCTTTATTAAAGGAAAAACGCTGTGCATCCCCACTGCGTTCTGTTCCTACGGCGGCCACGCACTGGATAAAAAAACACCGCTGCTGCGTTCCATGGAAACGCTCAGCAAGCAGGCGCTTCGCATTCTTCGC
>JAFRVM010000264.1 GCA_017438505.1 Clostridia bacterium
CCGTTTGCGTCATATGTCATAACATTGAAATAGTCAAAGTAAGCAGTGTTTGTGCCGAGACCTTCAATAATGTAGGGAGCAACTGCCATACTTAAGATTTTGCCTCTCTGCTTGAGCTCACCGGAGAGCTGAGAGAGAAGTGCGGAATAGCTTGCCTTGTCGGTTGTGGATTCGATATCCATATCGATACCGTCAAATCCGTAATCATCGAGGTAAGCTAAAATCTGATTGTGGAAAGAAGTTGTTCTTTCGGTCGAATCAAAGAATCTGTAGCCGTTTGTAGCGCCGCCGCCAACGGAAAGTATGCACTTAACATTGTTCTGGTGGCAAAGCTCAATAATTCTGTGTACCTGAGCGTCGGTCATGTCTGCGATTTTCCACTGGGGAACAGCGGAAGTTGTATCGGCAGGAACCATGAAGGATACATTCAGGTGGGTAAGATGTTCATAATCAATGTTTTCAATGTTGTCGGAAAGTGAGAGTCCGACTGTTGAGATTGCTGTGGGTGAGCGATCTTCAGCTAAGAAATAGCCTACGATTCTTTTCTGGTAATCGTTTCCGTCAGCCGAGGCCGTAAGGCCTGTCGGAATGACAAAACAGGTTGCCAGAAGTGCCATTGTGAGAAGCAGTGAGAGATAGCGCCTTGTTTTTTTCACGATGAATCCTCCTTAAAAATATAGCGATTATGAAATACGGCCGAAGGGCATTATTGCCCCCTTTCAAGGTCAGTATAAAATAAAAAACGGGTAAAAGTCAACCCAAAAAGACTTTTTAAATTCTATTTCGTAGGCTTTAACAATCAGGCAAATTTTTCATTGTTAAAAAGTACATAATATTAAACTTTATTAAATAAGCTTTTAAACTAAGTTAAAAAAGTTCGCCCCGTTTTAGGGCATTTTCCCTTGAAAAATCAAGGTTTATGTGTTATTATTGTTGTGGGGAAATCCATTATGCCGCCACCGATAATTTCAACGTCCGGGCGGCTTATTAAGGAGATGTTATACATGGCTATACAGGAATCGGGCGAGATGTATCTGGAGACTATACTTATCCTCTCGCAAAAGAACAGTCAGGTGCGCTCCATTGACGTTGTCGATTATATGGGCTTTTCAAAACCCAGCGTCAGCCGCGCCGTCGGTCTCTTGAAAGCGGGACAGTATATCAGTGTCGACGAGGACGGTTTTATCACGCTTACCGATATAGGCAGAGAGATTGCCGAAAAAATTTACGAGCGTCACACCGTGCTTACGGAATTCCTTGCCGCACTTGGTGTTAGTGAAGAAACCGCAACAGCCGACGCCTGCAAAATTGAGCATGATATCAGTGATGAATCCTTCAACGCTATAAAAAAGCTATTATTAAAACTCAAATAACAAATCTATACCCCGCCGACTGTTAAAAAACAGTCGGCGGGGTATTTTTTATACTATATATATACTCTGTTATGCTCTGCTGTTTTTTACCCGACCATTAAGTCTTAAAACAGCGGATTTTGTTTTTTCTTCCGCCTTGGAGCACAGCCTGCCGACCTTCAGAAGCCTGAACAGCTCAAACCTTACCCTGTCGATAAGCGAGCAGACAAACCATATAACGATTGCCGTGGCTATAACCAGCGCCGCCATAACAACCGGATTGAATTTCAAATAACCGGTAAACCTGTTTTCTATAAACGCCCCTTTGACGGCGGGATTCTCATGTATAAGGTATACACCGAATGAAACGGGCGCAAAAAACTTTGCAAAGCCTGTCCAAAATCTGCCGGGTTTGAGCTTTGCAAAATACATAAGCAAAAATACGGCGCAAAGCACAATTGTCGGGGAAGTGTAGCTTATGCCCATAAGTGTTTCTCCCCTGCCGATAAACTCGACAATGAATTTAACCGCCCATGTAAGCACGACGCAGACAAGATACCCCGTAAGCTTTGTGCTCTTTTTAAGCGACCCTCCGATATCGTACTTTTTGATATACGCTCCCATAATGTACAGCACTCCCAGCCACAGGGCGCTGTAACCGTTGGCAAGAGTGGCAATATCATAGCGGAAAATCGCAGGCAGAATAGAGAACACACAGAAAAGGGTTAAAATCAGTTTTCCCAGAACGGCTCTCGGAGCCTTTTCCACCGCCGTATTAAAGAAAGGAATAAAGAAGAACATACAAAAATATGAGGTAAAGTACCAGTATGTATTATTGGCAATGGGGAAAACAGCATAAATGATGTTTTTGGCAGTTAAAAAGCCCGGGTCGATAAAGCATACAGCCGCCGTAGAAATTACGGTGTAAAAAGCAACCTGCAAATATAAAAGAAAAATCTTTGAGTACCTGAATTTTGATGTATATCCCACATAGCCCGAAATAAGCGCGTAGCAGTTTGTGGCGCAGTAGGCTAAAGTTTCAAGCAGATACGCCATCTCGTATGAGGGCAAAAGCACCTGTGCGTTGTTTAAAATGCCTCCGTGCCCCAGAACGTGCAGAATCGGCACCATAATCATGGAGACAACGCGCAAAAGGTCTACGCCGTAGTTTCTTTTAGTATCAATCATAACCATTCCTCCGCAGGATAACTAACGGTATTGTACCATTTTTGCAGGCTTAATACAATATATATTTACCTGATTTCGGTTGACAAAGGGTAATAAAAATTATATAAATAAAATGAGAAAGTTTAAACATTTAAGGAGGACTTTAAAAATGAAAAAAACAAAAACCTTGACCGCATTCGCATTGATTTTTGCACTTATTTTGACCTGTCTTTTAGCCGGCTGCAAGACAAAGCCGAAAAATCAGTTCGAGCCCTTTTACCGCTTTGATATGGACAGCCCCACCGCATGGCAGGAGCCGCTTGGCAACACACGTTTTTTGACTAAGGACGCATACACCCTCAAACCCCTGGGCGAGGAAAAATGCAAGACCTACGGACTTGACCCCGCCTATATGCCCAGCGAAGACGGAATGGACACCCTTAACATTTCGGGAAGCGCCGAGTTTTCCGAAAATCAGTTTGCTCAGCTTGTAACCGACATCAAGGCTCTCGCGGGCGAGAAAAAGATTTACGTTGTCGACTGCCGTCTGGAAGCCCACGCGCTGCTCAACGGCATTTCAATCTCCTGGTACGGCGACCACAACTGGGCGTACAAGGGCATGACGCTCTCAGAGGCCGAGGCTGACGAGGTCACCCGCTTCGGTACGCTTATAGGCAAAACCATCACCGCCTACGCGGTTGAGGAAAACGCCCGCGGTGCTTCGGGCCAGATCGCCGTCAGAGAATGGAAAACCGAGCGCGAGCTTGTTGAGAACGCGGGACTGGGTTATCTGCGTCTGCCCTGCAACGACCATAGCTGGCCCGAGCCGGAAGCTATTGACAAGTTTATTGCATTTGTAAAAGGCATCGACAAGGATAACGTCTGGCTGCACTTCCACTGTCAGGCGGGCAAAAGCCGCACCGGCATTTTTATGGCTATTTACGATATGATTAAAAACCCCGACGTTTCCTATGACGACATCATGCTGCGCCACGCCATGACAGGCAGCAGCTACTTCCCCTACGCCGACAGCACCAGCGATATTGCAGACGTTTACATCAAGCGCGCAAAGGGCATCAAATTGATTTACGATTATGTTCACGAAAACCAGGCGACAGACTTTGCGACCCCTTGGAGTCAGTGGTCAGCCGACCGCTGGTAAACGGTAATCAATTATTTAAAAACGGAGGTGCGTACTATGAAGTTAAAACGAATATTCCTTGTCCCGATTTGCTTTGTAATGATTTTCAGTCTGTGCAGTTGCTCTGTATCTACTTTTATAAAGGATATGATTGAGATTGTCTCGTTAGTTCCTTTTATCGCAGAGGAAGTGACAGAGGAAATTATTACTTTTCCTGTAACCAAAAAAGCAATTGACCGACAAACCCGTTACAACAACAATATGCGCGATGCCCTGACAGAAGGTTCCGGCATACTTATGGGCAGTATTTTTGACGATTTTGAATGGGACAAAGCCTATATAGTTGATGAAAGTACCGACGGCAGAGCAAGATTGCAGGAAGTTATCGAAGTCGAGGTTCCGTACGGTTACAGCAGTCAGGAAACAAGAATCTATTTTTTAAACAATGGCGAGCTTGTTTATGAACACTTCTATTATCCGAGCGAAGACTTCTGTCTTTCCCCTGAAGGCGTTATTGTTTATAAGGATACAATAATCGTGCCGGACGGTTCTCTTGAAACTTACGGAGGAACGCTTGTCCCCAAAGGCAAACTTATGGGCAGGTATTTTTACTATTAATCAGCAGTATATTACGGGTAAAATAGTCTCAGACACAAAAAAGCGTGGGCAACACAGGTTGATCACGCTTTTTTTACCTATTATAAGCTCTTTGCGCCCTCGATAGGTCTTACAACAGCCATAGGCGTCTGCTGTCTGTCCTGACCTAAGGGGTTGTCCTTGAAAATGGCGGCGATCTCCTCGTCCTTCATGTTCTTGTCGGGCTTGCCGAGGATATTTACGCCGATATCGTTTGCGTCAATGATAATGACCTTGTGACCTATCTCGCGTGTCAGCTTTGCCGCGACCTCATGCGGCTTTGCGGGAGCCATTTTGGCGTAATGGTTGTAAGGAGGAAGCGTGCAGTCGCAGGGGCCGTCGATAGCGCGAACTCTGGGGCCGAGAATATTGTAGAAAACTCCCCTCTTACCGAAAATTTTGCAGATACCGGAGATGATTGCAGCGCCGATAATTTTGAATCTGCCTATCTCACGGATGGCGAGCTCCATTGTCCAGGGGCTGCCGAGACCGATGCCGTAGGGGGATTTATAAACAAATTTTACAAGGAAGTTTGCGAGGCGCGAGGGCTTTATCTCGTCGATGGGAAAAGCTCTGCCCTGGCTGATGGCGATTATCTTTTCGCTGATAAATACCATATCGCCGTCCTCAAGCGAGGGAACTACCAGCTCATTTAAAAGCTCGGTAATATTGTCTCCGCTTTTGATAACGGGAGTTCTGACAGGATGTCTCTCATACTTGCCCGTGGGGGTCTCGATTACAAGGTTTTTGGTCTCGTTGGGCGACATCACACCGTAGGTTATTTCTTCACTCATTTTAAATCTCTCCCAAAATTTTCGTTTTGTATATACCTAACAAATTTTAACCGTCTTTTTTGAACTATACCATAATAGCAAATTTCCCGCCGGCAATCAATAGCATTAGGGTATAAAATTGAAAATTTTTTCATATTATTGCCTGGTTTGACAAAAAAATACCGCCAAATCGGAATATCAGAAGCACAAACCGGCAATTATAAATATCGGGAGATGAGCGCTTTTATGATTGAAATTAAAAACAAATATTTCGGGACCGACGGCTTTAGAGGTGAGGCAGGCAAAAGCCTTACCTCCATGCACGCATACAAGGTGGGCAGATTTTTGGGGTGGTACTATTCGTCCGCCATTTCGGGGCACGACGCGCACGGTTACAGACCCAGAATAGTTATAGGAAAGGACACCCGCCGCTCAAGCTATATGCTTGAATATGCCGTCGCCGCGGGAATTACCGCCTCGGGCGCTGACGCGTATATGCTGCATGTTACCACAACGCCCAGCGTTTCCTACGTTACACGCCTTGATGGGTTCGACTGCGGCATTATGATAACCGCTTCGCACAACCCTTTTTTTGACAACGGAATAAAGGTGATAAACCGCTACGGCGAAAAGCTCGACGACAAAACCACCTCTCTTATTGAAGGGTATATCGACGGCGAATCGGAGGAAATCCCGCTCGCTTCGGGTGATAAAATCGGGTGCATTGTAGATTACGTTTCCGGCAGAAACAGATATCTCGGCTACCTTATCTCGCTGGCTTCCAATTCCTACAAAAAGCTGCGCATAGGTCTTGACTGCGCAAACGGCGCTGCGTGGATGATCGCAAAAAATGTTTTTGACGCTCTTGGCGCGACGGTCTATGTTACGGGAGCCGCGCCCGACGGACTTAACATAAACAAAAACTGCGGCTCGACCCACATCGAAAATCTGCAAAGGCTTGTTAAAAGCGAGCACTTAGACCTCGGTTTTGCCTTTGACGGCGACGCCGACAGGTGTATTGCGGTCGATGAAAACGGCAACGTTGTTGACGGCGACTGCATAATGTATATTCTGGCCAAAAGGCTGCGCGCACGCGGAATGCTCAGCGGGAACACGGTGGTTGCCACCGTCATGTCCAACAGCGGATTTTTTAATTCCTTAAAGCGGGCGGGAATCGACTGCGTTCAGACAACGGTCGGCGACCGCTTTGTGTACGAGTGTATGCAGGAGAATGATTACAGCATCGGCGGCGAGCAATCGGGGCATATTATCCTGAAAAAATACGCCACAACGGGCGACGGAATCCTGACCGCCATTATGCTGACCGAAGAGGTGTGCGATACTAAAACGTCCCTTTCAAAGCTCGCCGAGCCGGTGACCCTTTACCCGCAGTACACCGTAAGCGTAAAGGTGGAAAACAAGGACGCCGCGCTCGGGGACAATGCCGTGCTTGATGAAAAAGCCGCCGTGGAAAAGCTGATAGGCGGCAACGGCAGAGTGCTTTTGCGAAAGAGCGGTACCGAGCCGGTTGTGCGCGTTATGGTGGAGTGTGAAAGCGACGCTCTTTGCAGGCAGTTTGCCGGGCAGATTGCGGATGTTATAAGAAAAAGGCATTCGGTTTAACCCGAATGCCTTTCAGTTTAGTTCTTACGCGGCTTCGTATTGTGCGATATAGCCCGGAATCTCCCCGGTATCAAATGCAGATGTTGAAACAACAACATACCCGCTGTCGTCATACTGAATCTGTCCGTCCACAAGAATGGACATATCACGAATCGGAAGCATAACTCTGCCGTTGATATAAGCGGGAGGAGTTATGGCAAGGTCAAAGCTTACGCCGTCCAGTGTTGCAGTACATACGCCCGAGCCTATTACCATTCTCATTGTATATCCGCCCGCGCCGGTGAAGGTAACACTGGTGTCGTTTGCGTCATACACAAGGTCGTTGGTTCCCAGCGCCATCGAGGTATATCTTACCGAAACAAGGGTTTTGCTGTCTACAAACATCGGAGGCGCGTCCATATCAAGCATTGCGCCGGCGTTTACGGCGTAAACTCCGTTTTGACCCAGCTTAAATACAAAAATTTCACTTTGCGGCTCGTCCTGCGCAGGCAGATCCCCCGCAAGATTGTAAAACGAGCGTACATGGTGTATCGCCATGCCGTATC
>JAFRVM010000265.1 GCA_017438505.1 Clostridia bacterium
AAGATATCTGCAATGATCGTCCCCTATGCCGCTTACATATCCTTCGGCAAGCAGGGTGCGAAGCTTTTCCTCATCTATATCGCCGTAGTAATACTGACGCATTTTTCGATCAATTTCCGAGAGCTTGTCGTACATATTCTGGCGCTCGGTAACCGAGTAAACGCGCTGATTAAACACCTTCATTGCTACGGTGTAGGTTATTGATACTGTAATGGCGGCGGTTATAGCCATTAAGGCTATAACCGCTCCTAAAGATATTTTTTTACTCATATATTATACATATCCGAGCGGGTTAACCGCTTTACCGTTTTTACGAATTTCGAAGTGGAGATGGTTGCCGGTGGAACGTCCGGTCGTTCCTACATAACCGATGGTCTGGCCCTGAGCGACCTTTTGACCCGTCGAAACAATAGGCGCAGACTTCATATGGGCATAAACGGTTACCATTCCGCTTCCGTGGTTTATCATGGCGTAGTTGCCGTAACCCTTTGCGTCCCATCCGGTTTTAAGCACCGTACCTGCTGCGGCCGCTCTGATCTTTGAGCCGCCTGCTGCGGGGATGTCGATACCGTAGTGCATTCTTGTGGTACCGAGAAGTGTTCTCATACCAAAGTATGAGCTTACTCTGTAACAGCTGGGACAGGGCCAGATAAAGGAAACAGGGCCGCTGCTCGTATTCTCATCATCCTTAGCCTGTCTGGCAAGGGCAGCTATCTGCGCGCTGGCGCTCTCCATATCCTTTTCGTACTGAGCGCTCAGTGCCTCAAGCTTTGCTTCCTGCTTTTTAATATCCTGAAGCTTTTTCTTTGCTTCGGCCGCAAGAGCGTCGTTTTCCTCTTTTTTTGCGGCTATTTCAGCCTTTTTAGCTTCGGTTTCTTTTCTGTTTTTTTCTATCTCCTGCTTTTGGAGAACATATCCCTCACGGTCGGAGGTCAGAACATCAATAAGATGCTGGTCGTATTTTGCAAAGGACCTTGCGTAGACCGAAGCCGAAAGCATATCCTCAAAGCTGTTCGAGCACAGGATGACCTCAAGACCGCCTGTCATATCGCCTGCCATATACAGCGAACGCAGACGCTTTTTAAAGCGTTCGTAGTCGTCATGTATTTCAGCGTCCTTGGCCGCTATGTTAGCCTCTGTATCGGCTATCTCCTTATTAAGCTCGACTATGTACTGGTTAAGGACCTCGATTTCTTCCTTGTTGGCCTGAATCAGCTCCATAATATCATCGTAGGCCTCCTGCGCGGCAGCCTCCTGATTTCGTACAGCCTTTAACTGATTTTTTAAGTTGTTCTGTTTTGTTTTTAGATCGGCCTGCTTTTTTTCAAGCTCAGCCTTCGTGGCGGCAAAGGTTGTAAAACCGCTCGCAAAAACAAGCATAAGAGCCATAAAAATCGCTATTAAGCGTTTTGAGATCTTAGTCTTAGTCAAGATAAATGCCTCCTTCACGCTTTAAATAACGGGTAATGGAAATACTGCTTCCTACAACGCCAATGACAACACCGGCAATAATATTTAGAAGCAGGAACCATATTGAAACGTCCGAAAACGAAACAAGTCCGTAGGATATTACCTGACTTAACGCCTTTACGGCAAGCCTGTAAATCACATAGGTAATACCGAAGGAAATAATACCCGAAATAATTCCGATTAAAACGCCCTCTACCATAAAGGGCACCCGTATGAAGGTGTTTGTCGCACCTACCGATTTCATAATACTTATTTCCAGCTTGCGCACAAACATTGTAAGACGGACGGTGTTTGTGATGATAAACAGAGAGACAAGGAACAGAATAATTACCAGCGTAATGCTTATAACATTGATTGCCAAACTTATTTTTTCAAGCTTTCCGGCATATTCGCGCTTGTCGTTTATCTGAAGTACATCGGCAATTTTCGCAAGTCTTGAAAGTGTGATGTCATAATCGTTAAGATTTTTGATTGTGATTTTGTAAGCGTCGGGAAGGGGGTTTTCACCCTCCTGCTGAATGTCGGCCAGAACACCGATATCTCCGCCCAGCTTGGTAACCCATTCTTCAAACGCGTCTTCCTTGGAGATAAAATCAATAGAGCGGATATTGCCGCAGTTTTCTATCTCTGTTTTAATCTGAGCTATGCGCTCATCGGTTGCGTTATCGGAAAGATACATCATAATGACGTTTTTGCCCTCTACCCAGTCCATAATGGAATTGATATTGACAGAGGCAAGTGAGGCTGTAGACATAAGCAGCAGACAGCAGGCAAGAACACTTATGGAAGCAATGCTCATAAGCCTGTTTGCCCAGACGTTTACAAAACCCTCTTTGATAAGATATCTTGAAGAACTGCTAAACACGGCTGAGCACCTCCGGTCCGCTGTCGGCAACAAGCTCGCCGTTCTGAATTTCTATAATTCTGCGGCGGAATCTGCGCACAAGCGCGTGTTCATGGGTAACCATAAGCACCGTGGTGCCGCGGCGATTGATCTCGTTGAGCATTTCAACAATTTCAAAGCTCATTTCGGGGTCAACGTTTCCCGTGGGCTCGTCCGCGATAATGATTGCTGGATTATTGATAAGCGCTCTGGCAAGACCTACGCGCTGCTGCTCGCCGCCCGAGAGCTCGTTGGGATAAACCCTGGCTTTGTTCGAAAGTCCCACAAGCGAAAGAACAATGGGAACTTTTTTTCTTACCTCTTTGGGCGAGCTGCCGATAACCCTCATGGCGAAAGCTAC
>JAFRVM010000024.1 GCA_017438505.1 Clostridia bacterium
ATTGTATAATTTCCTGTGGTGGGAACGTCAATCAGATAATCAAGATATGAACCGTTGACAAGGTTACCCACATAAGTGGTGTTATTGGAAATCTCACTGCTCTTGTCAATATACTCGGTGGAATTAAAGGTCGCGGGAACGGCAATCGCCTTGTTGCCGTATACCTCAAATTCATACAGCGAGTAGCCGTAGGTGGTCGCTCTGCTTAAACCGTACATTCTTACATAACGAGCGCTGACGTTATCAAGCTCGATATTGTCTATACCGCCGTCGCCGTTGTTATCGGTGTAAACCGTGGTAAAGTTTGTACCGTCGGAGGAGACATCCACGCGGTAGCTTGTGGCATATGCTGCCTCCCAGTTAAGGCGAACGCCATCAAGTACATACTCATCTGCCAAATCAACAGTAATATAGGAGGGATCGACAAATGTGGAAGCCCAGCGGGTAGTTGTGTTGCCGTCAACCGCGTTGGAAGCGGAAAGGTTTTGTGTGGAACTTGATTCGGTACCCGATACGGTAACATTTTTATTTAGGGCGAGGTTGTCGCCGGTAAAGGGATTTTCTTCCGGAGCTGCGCCGCCGTTAAGTCTTCTCTCAAGCTGATCGTAGTAGAGCGACTGTGGCTCAAGGGTAGCGCCTGTGCCTATTCCCTCTTTATAATCCTCAGGAGCGGTGTTGACCGTGCCGTAGGTCGAGGACATGGTGGTGGGAGTGGTTTTAACGGCAGTTGCCGCGCCCTGTGTTCCTATAATATAGCCGTAGCCGAACTGACGGGAGTCGATAATATATGAACTTCCCGATTTATAGTAGTTGCCCTTGGTGTTCCAGAATACCGTCTGTGTGGAGGTGTAGCCGTGACGGTTGCCCGCCGTTCCGCCGTAGGGACGTACGTTGGACTCAACAAAGTCGCCGTTGAGTTCTTCGTTGTCAATCAGGTTCGACATACTGAGATACATGTGGAAGTCGCTGCCGTATTTGGGGTCGGTAGATGTGTAGTGATAAATAACATTACCGTTTGCGTAGGCGTACTTGAAGGAGAAGCTGTGGCGGGCGCTGGTCGAGGAACAGTTTTTGATGAGCGTTTCCTGACCGCAGATGTTCATACCGTAGCCGTTTCCGCCGCCGCCCTCATACTGCGGATAGCTGAAATCGCAGTTTTCAATTGTAAGGTTTCTTGTTTTATTGATATCAAGACCGTTGGAGCTCATGTGTATCTGAGAAGCGTTGCCGGCCTGATAGCTCGCGATATTCTTGGCAAAGCAGTTTACGTTAAATCCGAACTTGATAAGGAATGCGCTGTGAACATTGTACGCGCCTGTGCCGCTGGTGTTGTAATCCTCTTCGCCCCAGCCGCTTGTGATACTGTTCATCTTGTTGCCGATGGAAAAATCCATAAGTCCGACATTGGACTGTTTGGGAGTAACTTTATATACCCTTGCGTTATCGCGCGTTTTCATATAATAACGTGTGGGGATATCAATAGTAATGGTCTTTGCGTTAGCGTCAACGGCGGTAATTCTGCGGTAGAAGGTCGTGCCCATAGTTGTGGGGTTGACCGACGCATACCAGAAACCGCTCATGCTGTGCTCATTTATCCATGCCTCCGTGCGGTCGGAACGCAGAATGATCCAGTCGCCGACGGCAAGCGAGCCAACGCTGTTCAGATGAATGGTATTAGTGGGAGTATTTCCGATATCCTGCGAGAGATAGTAGTAGTTGCCGTCGTCGGCACTGTCCCATGTTCCTCCCGAGGGGGAAACATTGATTATCTGGCAGGAGCGCATATTTTCGGCAAAACCGCGAATAAATGTTCTGCCTATACCGTCGCCCTTAAATAAAATGTTGCTGCCGGTAATTTTAAGAGCAGCCGCACCTGTTGAGGACGTAGGTTTAACTTTATATGTTCCGGCGGGCAGATAAACCGTGCCGCCGCCTGCATTTTGAACGGCGTTGATGGCGCTTTGAATCGCGCTTGTGGAATCATTAGCGCCGGTACCATCCGCGCCGTAATCGAGTACGTTTGCGACCAGCCCGCTCATGGTGGTGGGCAGCTCCTGCTCGCCCATCATATAGCCTGCGTAGGAGAAATCATGTAAAAACTGACCTGAGCTGTTCTGGTAGCCGGGCACCCAGTCGACGGGATAAAGCGCGCTGCGCCAGGTATCCGCCGCCGAAGCGCCGAAAGAAAAACAGGGTATCATTATACCCGCAATAAGCATAAGGGAAACGATCACTGATAAAATTTTCTTCATAAGTACAGCTCCCTTTTTAACTTTGTTAAATAATTAATATAATAATACACTATTTTCACAAACACTTCAATATGCATATCTACCAAAAATTTACAACACAGTCTCATCTCTTTGCACAATGGGCAAAAAACAATCCCCGTACAAAATTGTACAGGGATTATTAGTTATATGTTTTTATTTATAGTAGTTTTTTGCTTTTTTGGTCTTTTTAAGGGCAAGGACAAAGAACAGGATATCGAGCAGTACGGGAATGAGAAGCATTATTACAGCGCCGATAATAAGATCGGTTTTCCCCTCCTTAACAACGCTGTAAACCGTCGCCGCGATAACCAGAAGAATGCCTAGCAGCAGCGGGATTGCGAGCAAAAGCCACAAAAGCCGCGTCTTTTTGCGTAGAACCTTTTCGGGCTGTTCGCTTACTGCGGGAGCAGTAGTTTCGGGCAGAGTACCGACCGTCGTGCCTGAATCCGAAGCTGCTTTTTCCGATTCTCCGTCAGCCTGATTTTCAGCCTCAAGGGCGGCCTTCTCGGCAGCTTCGGCAGCGGCCTTTTTACCTGCGAGGAACGCAAGATAAGTTCCTACAAGCTCTTTGATATGAACGGCGGATTTTTCCTTTACCTTGACCTTTTCGATAAGCTCGCCGTAAATCGAATCGGCGTCAAGCTCAGCTTCGCCCTTTGCGTCAACGATCGCTTTAAGTTCTTCGTACGCCTTTAAGTAGACGTCGCGCTTAGGCATTGTTTTCGCCTTTTCCTTGGCCTCTTTCCAGTATTCACGGCTCAGGTTATAAACAGTATCGCAGCCCTTGCAGTGCTGGAAACGTCCCACGGAAATACCGAAAATAGGGATAAAATAGAGAAGATTTAAGCTGATTTTTCTTTTGGCAAGATAGGTCTCTGTAAGTTCGCCGCAGGAATCGCACACTTTGAGTCCCTGAAAGAACTTTTTCTTGTCTTTTAGTTTTTGTTTGATTGAGTAAGGAATAATGTACATTCTAACCTCTCCTATTGATATTTTTAATACATTGCTCAATGAGCCTTATATCCCCGCACCGGTTACAGTGCGGGGATACAAAGTTTAGTTTATTTATTTGGATTTTTTGTTCTTTTTTATCTTTTTTGTCTTTTTCAATGCAAGAGAAAAGAGCTTAATTTCAAGCAATGTCGGAACAATAAACAAAAGAACACAAATAATAATATTGCCAATGGAATCATTTCTCAGAATATTGGCAACCGCGGCATAGCAGAAAAATATAACCAAGGGAAGCAACGGAATAGCTAAAAGAAGCCACAAAAGACGCGTCTTTTTGCGAACAACCGTTTTAACCTTATCAACCGCATCGGGGATAATGTTCTCGGTCAGATTTTCAACTGTCAACCGTGAATCGGAGGTATTTTCCTCATCCTTCTGAGCATCTTTTTCAGCCACATCTTCTGCAGCCTTTGCCTTTGCCTGTTTGTCGGAAAGGAAAGCAAAATAGGTAGCTATAAGTTCGCGGATATGGGGATCATATTTTTTCTTAATCTTAATCTTTTCGGCAAGCTCTTTGTAAATTTCCTCACCGTCAATTTTTTTCTCCTGTTTTGAAGCCACAAGCTCTTTAAGCTCGTTAAAAATCTTCATGTAAGTTGAGCGTTTGGGCATAGTTCTCGCTTTTGTCTTAGCAGTTTTCCACTCGCTGCGGCTGAGCGTGGTTACCTCGTCGCAGCTCTTGCAGTGCTGAAAACGTCCAACCGGGACCGAAAGAACCGGAAGGACCCAGAAAAGAACCAGCTTTATGCGTTTTCTGGCAAGATAATTTTCGGTAAGCTCGCCGCAGGATTCGCATTGCTTTAATCCGAGATATCCTTTTTTCTTATCCTTTAATTCCTGTTTAATTTTGTATACAATAGCCATTTTTACATCTCCCTCTTATTATTCAAAAACAAACGAAACCGAATAGTCACCGTTTTCGCATGCATTTGTTACTGTTACCAAAACCTCTTTGCCCGCATAAATATAATCGAACTGACCAAAAAAGTCATTGCTCGCAGCAGGTGCAAATACAAACGCCTTGCCGTAAGACCTGCCCAGTCCCGTATATACGGTTCCGCCCTCTGCAACAGCCTTGCAGGCCTCATAAAGCTGTTTGTACCATGCGTTAAAGCTGTCAAGCGACGGGCTTTGTGCTGTCACATTAATACTGCCGCCCATAGAATCTCCGTTTGTAAGAGCAACGGCAGTAATGTCCGCCGTTTTGACCTGTTGCTCGCTAAGTCCCGCGAGAGCCAGCAGTTCCGCAGGAGAATCAGCAATTTCGATCTGAGACTCCGCAGGAAGGTCGGAAGTCGTATCCGTCTTGTCAGCACCGCACGCGGAGAGTGAAATAATCATTACAGCCGAAATAATCAGTGCGAAAAATTTTTTCATTATAAATGGCCTTCTTTTTTGGTTTTAATATTAATTTAATATTATCATAAACAAATCCAAAGGTCAAGAAAATATATAAAGAAGTCTCAAAAACAGTGAAACGCGGCTTTGTTATTTTAAGCCGCGTTTTGTGATTACTTTTTATACTTTCTGATCATATCGGTCAAATCGAAAAAAGATTTTTCGTTTATCAGCGCAATGCCGTTACCTTCATCGCCGAGGACAACAAGATTATCCCCCGGCTTTAAGTCAAAAACCTTCAGCGCGCGTTCGGGCAGCTTGAATTCGCCGTCTTTTCCAAGCTCGACAACACCGAAGATATACTTGCCCTTGGGCGGAACAGCACCTTTTATCACGCTGTTTTCCTCAGAATAATTGACAAGGTCATCGAGCGACACCCCAAAGACCTGAGCAATTTGCCTGCTGCGTTCAAGGTCGGGAACGCTCTCGCCTGTTTCCCACTTTGCCACTGCCTGACGGGATACTCCCACCTTTTCGGCAAGCTGTTCCTGCGTCATTCTTTTAAGTTTGCGCAGGCTTGCTAGATTTTCACAAAACATTTTTCTTTTCCTTCTTTATTCCGAGAGTGATGTAGCGCAAAAGGGGTATGCGGGAAACTATTTCGTAAAGCAGCCAGCCTCCGGCAAAGCCCGCAAAGCCGATTGCCAGATAGCAGAGGATTGCCGGGGTATCGGTGTACCGGGTCAGATACCACGCAGTCGCCGAAAGGGGCAGATAGTGGAACACATACAGACCGAAGGAGCGTTTATTGAAAAATCTCGCTACCTTGCCGGTCTTGTCGGCGTATCTCTTCATACCGCCCAAAATTGCAAGGCATGAAGTCCAGCAGTAAGCCGCGGCGGGAATACTTCCGACAACAGGCATAACCGCGTAGTTATCGCCGTAGTGCAGCCAGATATATACCCCGCACAGAATAACCGAAACAACGCCCAGCGGTACCGCGAATTTGCCCAGACGGTCGATAACCTCGTCATGCGCAAAAAGAAAATATCCGAGGAAAAATACCAGACCGTAAATACCGAAACGGTAAACGGTAATAAGCGGCGTATTAAGTACAAGACCCGAGAAATATACCGGAACACCGAGCAGCAGACAGGTTATTATTCCCGCCTTTTGGGTAAGTCCGTAAAGCTTGTTTTTCTCGATTTTACGAATAAGAGCCAGCACCATGGAAAACACCCACAGCATTTGTATAAACCATAATACGCCCGTTCCCGAAACACACATTATAGGGTACATAATTAGCTTTGGAACGGTATCGGGAATGTTCTCAAACGCGCCTGTAACAAGCATATTGTAGTAGCCCTGAATACAGCCGAAAACCAGCAGTCCGAGGGTGGAGGGCACAAGCAGCTTTCTTGTCCTTGAGCTGACAAACTCCTTTACCGTGTGACTGTCGAGATAATATCTTGACGACATTCCCGCAACAAGGAACAGTATCACCATTATCCACGGATAAAGGACATACTGCAGCGCGTCCTGATACTGATTTTTATAAAAAGGACCTATTACTCCGTCTGTCACGATGCCGTTGAACATATAAATAACGTGGTAGATTACTACAATAACGACCGTTATCCATCTGATATTATCAATGTAATGCTTTCTCATATCTTTTCACCTCGCCTATATTATAGCGCGGGCGCAATGTAAACTCAACCAATCAAAAATAACTTTTCGATATACAAAATGTCATTTTCGGTTGCGCAAATCAGTGGTGATGGTGATGTTCATGAGAATGTCCGTGGGCGTGGGCATGGGCATGTTCACCGCTTTTCATTATTCCCGCGTCGCACTCGCAGTCGTCACACTCCTCAAACCGCCTGTCGGTCTGAATTGTAAGATGATGTATGCCGAACTCCTCGCTTATTTTTCGAATATCCTCTTTTATTCTGCTTACCGTTCTGTCGTTTGTTTCGTCCTCCACCATAACATGCATTGTGGCAAGTATCCCCTCGCCGTCAAGACTCCAGATATGAACATGGTGGATATCGGAAACGTTTTCTATCTTTTCAAGATGCTCTCTGTAATGCTCCGCGTCAAACCCGTCGGGGATCTTTTCCAGCAGAACGTCGCACACGCTTTTTATGTTAAGATATACATTATAAAGAATAAACAGGGTTACTATAATTGAAAGAATAGGATCTATAAGCTTCCAGTCAAAAAGGTAAATAAAAATACTGCCTATAAATACCACTACCCAGCCAAGCGCATCCTCAAGCATATGAAGATATATGGATTTCTCGTTTATGTTGCTGCCCTTTGCAGTGCGCAGAACAGCTATGCCGTTTATAATTATTCCCGCTACGGAAATAATAAGCATACCCGCACCGTTTATTGTTTGAGGGTGAATAATGCGGAATACCGATTGGTAAATAACAACAACGCCGCCGATCAGCAGAATAGCGCTGGTCAAAAGAGCCGAGAGCACCGAAAAGCGTTTGTATCCGTATGTGTAGCGGGCATCGGGACGTTTTTCCGACAGGCGTTCAAAATAATAAGCGCCCCCTACCGCCAGACAGTCTCCGAAATCATGCACCGAATCGGAGAGTATAGCTATGCTGTTTGTCAGAAGTCCGCCGACCAGCTCGATAATAACAAAAATAAAATTAAGAATAAATGCCGTCAGTATGTTCTTTTTTGCGTTATTTTCTTTCTTCATAAATATGCTCCACCGCCATTTCAAAAATCTGTTTTACATGGTCGTCAGCAAGGCTGTAAAAAATCGACTTGCCCTCCCTGCGGTTTTTAACCAGATCGGCGTCACGCAAAAAACGCAGCTGATGCGAAACCGCCGATTTTGTCATGCCGAGCGCCGCCGCGATATCACAGACGCAAAGCTCGCTCTCGTCGAGCGCCCATAAAATTTTGACCCTTGTGCTGTCGCCGAAAACCTTAAAGAGGTCGGCAATATCAAACACCATTTCCTCTGCGGGAAGCCGGGATTTCACCTTAGCCACCGTATCGCCGTGCAAAACACAGCAGTCAATTTCATTAATACTGTCGCTCACGTGCTCACCTCATTTGTATATTTGTTCAGTTGAACAACCTTTCAACCGTATTATAGACCCCTGATATTATTTTGTCAATACTTTTTTACGGTTTTTTTATTGAATAATATGCAGAAATGTCTTATACTATATATAAACATACAGAAAATGGGGAAATTATGATGAATTGCGGAAAATTTATCGTACTTGAGGGCATTGACGGCAGCGGAAAGACCACTCAATGTAGGCTTTTGTGCGATTATCTGACTGGCGTCGGCATTAAAAGCGTACAGAGCAGCGAACCGACAGGCGGCGAGTGCGGAAGGCTTTTGCGCGAGCTTCTCGGCGGAAAAGCAAAAATTTCCGAAACCGCCATGGCGGCGCTCTTTACCGCCGACCGTCTTGACCATATTGAAAATATAAAAAAACTTCTCGCCGCCGGAACAAGCGTTGTATGCGACCGATATTATTTTTCCTCATACGCCTATAACGCCCACAGCCTTCCGGTTGAGGATATTATAAATCTCAACGCAATTTGCGCAAAGCAGTTAAAACCCGATATCTGTATTTACATCGACATCTCCCCTGCCGAAGCTATGGCGCGCATAACCGCCAACCGTTCCGAACAGAATAGGGAGATATATGAAACCGAAGAGTACCTTAAAACGGTGAGCAGTCGGTATAAACGCTCGTTTGAGCTTAGCTGCAATACTGAAAATGTAATAATTATAGACGGCGAACGCTTGCCCGAAGAAGTTTTTGAAGACGTAAAAAGGGCCGCCTCTCTTGTTTTGTAAGCGTTATGTAAATAAAATTAACATTATTCCGGTTGACACAAAAATGCCAAACGGGTATCATATAATAATAAATATAAAACGAAAGGTCAATGTAAAAATGAAAAGGATTATATCCGTTTTTGTTATTATTTCCTTGATGATTTGCCTTATGCCCTCGTGCGGCAAAAAAAAGGAGTATCCGGTTACAATCAACGGAGTGGAGATAACCTCGGCCCCCACAAAGATTGTTTCGCTTTCACCCTCTTTTACCGATATAATTTTCCTGCTGGGCTATGAGTCACTGCTTGTGGGAATATCCGACCGATGCGACTACGAGGAAGCCAAAACCCTCACCCGCTGCGGTACTTCTTCAAGTCCCGAGGTCGATATAATAATCGCGCTGGGAACAAACCTTGTTCTTGCCGACCGGGAATTGCCCCCCGACGCCGTAAAACGACTTAACGCTTCGGATGTATTAGTGCTTTCGCTGAATAACGCAACAAACCACAGTGAGCTTAAAGAGCTTTACACCAACATAGGCTCGGCTCTGGGCGGTAAGGTTACCGGCTCGGCACACGGAAGAAATGTCGCCACAATTCTGCTTGACACCCTTGACGATATAGGCAGAACTGCTTTTGGCGCGACAGAGTATAAGACCGTGCTTTATATGGATGACCTTGACGGTAAAAAAATAGCCACCGGCGATACTTTTTTAGGCTATGTTTTTAACTGCTGCAACATAAACAACGCCGCCGATTCCTGCACCGACTGGCAGTTTGACAAGGAATTTATCGCCATCGCCGATCCCGATGTTATCTTCTGCAAAAAGGGCATAGGTTATGACCTGCGCCGAAGCACGCAGTTTGCCAACATAAAGGCTATAAAGAGCCGCGACGTTTATGAAATTGATGAAATGTGGCTGGAAAAACAGGGCTCTACCCTTATCTCGCTTGCTAAGTTTATTGTTGAATCCACCTATCCTGAAGTCGACACCCCCTATATTCCTCCCATTGAGGACACCATAGAAAAGGATGAGCAGGAGCTTATTGAGGAGCAGCAGAATTAGCCGGCAGAAATCCGGTTTTCACGCATAATATGAGGTGTTTTTATGGCGCCAAAAAGAGTTATAATAATCGGCGGAGGTCCCGCCGGGCTTTCCGCCGCATACGAGCTTCTGCGCCGCGGAAAGTCCTTTTACGAGGTGATTGTGCTTGAGGCAGGCCCTACGGTAGGCGGACTTGAGTGCAACTATATCTTCGGTCAGAACATTATTGACGTCGGCGGACACTGCTTTGACTTTACCGATGACCGTGTGCGCGAATTTGCGGGTAATTTTTTGAAAAACACCGAAAAACCCGCATACGATTACAAGATAATTGAAAAAATAAAACCGAGCGCATACGGCGGAGCAGATCCGGATCTTGAGGACGACGTCATGATAAAGCGCAGAAGGTGCGAGTCATTCTGCAAAGGCGCAAAGCTTTACCCATACCCTCTTAATCTTTCCCCTAAATCAATGTTCAAGCTGTCTCCTCTCGGCGCTGTCCCAGGTATATGCTCACATCTCAAATACAAATTCTTTCCCCTGCGCGAGCAGAACATCGGAGATTTTTACATCAACTCCTACGGCAAAAACATCTACGACAGGTTAATCGCGGGATATGCGGAAAAAGTTTTCGGGCAGCACCCCGCCGAGGTGCTTTGCATAAAGGACGTTAAGGAAATGTCCGGTCTGTTCTTTGAAAAAAGAGATAAAAAAGCAGGCGAAAATTATTATCGCTACCCCAAATACGGTGCGGGTCAGCTTTGGATAAAGGTTGCCGAAAAAATAAAGGAAATGGGCGGATTTATATTCTGCAACTGCCCTGTTCTCTCGCTCACTCATACAGGCAACGCGATAACCTCGGTTCATTATTTCCACAACGGTGCGGAAAACGATATTGATGCCGATATTGTTATATCTTCGGCTGCTATAAAAGACCTGCTTGCGGGCTTTGTTTCTCCCCCTCCCGAGGATATTTTAAAAGCGTCCGAAAAGCTCTTTTACCGCGATATGCAG
Source organism: Clostridia bacterium (assembly GCA_017438505.1). GTDB lineage: Bacteria > Bacillota > Clostridia > Oscillospirales > Acutalibacteraceae > RGIG2835. Next base: position 10,508 of record JAFRVM010000024.1, read on the forward strand.
GTAGTCGGCCTGCTCGTCCGCGAGCTGAAGCCCAAAGCGCCGCTTGCATATTCATTAGGTGAGCTTTTGGGCGAGCACACAATATACTTTACCGACACCGCGTCAAAAATCGCGCGAATGCAGATTTACAACAACCGCTCGCCGTATATGGTAGGCCACCCGCATTCAACAGTTTGTCTGGGAGTCGAAATATTCTG
>JAFRVM010000266.1 GCA_017438505.1 Clostridia bacterium
CCGCGGCAAAGGCAAAAAAGCCGGGCTTTGCCGCAACATCGGCAACAGTCGATACAAAATAACGTATATCGTCCATTGCGTGATCGTTTTCTTTTTGGGGCATGTCCTTTGCGTATCTGTTGTCCCAGCGGTAAAGTGAGAATTCACGCAGAGCGTTCTCGCAGGTTTCACAAATGCGGATCCTGCCCTCCCGCAGTGAGTTGCTCACTCTGCGTATACCGTCCAGAACTTCGTTTTTTGCTGCAATCACACTGAATTTGCCGTGCTTTTTTATAACTTCGATAAAGCTGGCGGCTGAGGGGTCAACAATGACCGCTTCAATATTTCTCTCGCCTGCAAGCTTTAAAAGAGAGGCGTAATGCTCCTCGTCGGTGCGCCGCGAGCCTTCGCTTCGGGAGTTATAATAATACTCGTCTATCCTGTACCACACTCCACCGCTTTTGCCCCAAAGTCCGAAGGAGGTAGGATTGACCGTACCGTAATCACCCGAAATATAGTATTTTTCAAATTTTACATCTGGCACGGGACATGCGGCGCCCTTTTCGGTCATAAACGGATAAATAAGCCCTTCTGCAGCGACCCACTTACCCTCGACAAACCTCTCGTAAAACGCGCCCGAATAGAGGGAACGGTATCGGGCAATCATCTCTGAGCTCAGCGAGGGGTTGTCCTCCATAGTAAAATGAAGGTAAAGGGTATTTTTTTCTTCCGACTTCTTTATCCATTCAAGATAAAACCAGTGACGCGGATGCTCGGGATTGCAGTTGAACCAGAATTTTGAGCCGTCGACAGAACAGCGCGCAAGCGCCTGCTCAACAAAAGAGCGCGGCATAAGCGCCACCTCGTCAAACAGCACTCCGCAAAGGGTCATCCCCTGAATGAGCGAGGCCGAAGCCTCGTCTTTTCCTCCGAAAAAATAATAACGGTTGGTGCGGCCCTTTACCGACACCTCCATAAAGTTCCGGGATATTTTCTGGCAGACGGTAAAACCCATTTCCGACAGTATACCGCTCAGCGGGGTAATAACATTGCGGCGAAGCGAGCTGACGGTCTTTCCGCACAGCGCAAAGCTCTCGTCGGAAAACCTATAAAAGCTCCAAAGAATGAAGCTTATTGCCATGCACACGGTTTTTCCGCTTCGCACTGCGCCGTCGCAGATAACCGCGTCACGGCTGCTATACGGGCTCGCTTCGCACCACCATGTTAAAACCCTGAGCTGTTTTTCGGTAAAAGGTTTAAATTCCATCCTGCTTTTCCGCCTGTCTTGAATAAAGATTTTTAGCGCCCTCGAGCACCGCCTTGTAAAAAGGAACGGTGTCGTCATACTGCTCATCTGATATACCGAGCAGTTTTTCCAGCGCCTTTAGCCTGTCAAAAAATTTAATTTCCAACCCCCCGCCCTTTGGCCTTTTGATCTCCGATACGCAGTAGAGCTCCATGGCGTCCAGGGCGTCGGGGTCTAGCTTTTCGGTATCGCAGAAAATAAGTTTAACAGCGTCGCTTATGCTTCCGAAGGCAAGACGCTCCAGCCCTGCCCTTGCCAGATTTTCCTGCGGCAGCGATTTTTCGATTTTGTCAATATAGTCCCGTATCTCGCTTTTTGCGAGAAGACGCATACCCGTAAGCTCGGAAAGCACTCCATAGCCGGCCCTGGCAGCAGCCTCCCGTACGTTTCGCGTGTTGGCATAATAGAGACAAAACTTCTTCTCTTTTTCCGTGATTTCCTTTTTCCTGACACTTATGGCATACACCTCCCTTCAACCAAACATTAAAAAGAGGGCACTTATTACATTTAAATGTAATAAGTGCCCTCTTTTTAATGTTTGGTTGAAGG
>JAFRVM010000267.1 GCA_017438505.1 Clostridia bacterium
CCCTTGAGCGCAATAAAGCTGCCGCCCGGTTTTACATACGGCAAACAGTACTCGCTCAACTCCCGCAGGTGGGCAACGGCTCGCGCGGTGGCAAAATCGAACTTCTCGCGCATCTTTTTGTCTCTGCCGCCTTCTTCGGCGCGGGAATGAACGATATTAGCTGTGATTTCAAGTGAATTGCAAACCTCGCCGAGAAAAACAAGGCGTTTGTTTAAGCTGTCGAGAAGTGTAAGCTTAATATCGGGGCGGACAATCTTTAAGGGGATACCCGGAAAGCCCGCACCGGTACCGATATCTATTACCGAGGCACCTTTTGGAATATCAACGTACTTGAGCCAGATAATGCTGTCTGCAAAATGCTTTATAACCACCTCGCGGGGCTCTTTGATGGCGGTAAGGTTGATTTTTTGGTTCCATTCCTCCAAAAGATGAGCGTATGTATCAAACCTGGCATACATTTGTTCGTTTAATGCGATTTCGGGCACGATCTCACCCAAAAGTGCTATAGGATAATCCATTACCGCTCACCTCCGCTCCGTGCGCTAAGCCAGATAAGCAAAACCGAGATATCTGCGGGACTTACGCCGGAAATTCTCGAAGCCTGTCCGATGTTCTGCGGGCGGACAAGATTGAGTTTTTCTCTTGCCTCAAGCCGCAGACCGGCAATTGTGCCGTAATCCAGGTCAAGGGGGAGTTTTTTTGCTTCAAGGCGGCGCATTTCGTTGATTTCGGCTTCCTGCTTCTTTATATAGCCCTCGTATTTAATCTCGACCTCAACCATCTCAAAAATTACGTCGGGATAATCGGGGCGGTCGGTATCAATTTCGGCCAAATTCCCGTAATTAAGCTCGGGACGCTTTAAAAGCTCGGAAAAACGAATACCGGTGCTTAAAACGGCGCTTCCGGCAGCTTTGAGCACTTCATTGTTGTGCTCGGAGGGCGAAACGGTCAGTTTGCGCACCCTTTCAAGCTCGGTCGTCTTGAGAGCCTGCATTCTGCCAAATTTCTCCCAGCGTTTGTCGCCGATAAGACCAAGCTCACGTCCGATAGGAGTCAGGCGCTCGGCGGCGTTGTCCTGTCGCAGAATAAGGCGGTACTCCGAGCGTGAGGTCATCATGCGGTAGGGATCGGAAGCTCCCTTTGAAACAAGATCGTCAATCAGCGTGCCGATATAGGACGAAGCTCTGTCAAGGATAAAGGGATTTTTGCCGAGAACCCTGTGCGCGGCGTTGACTCCCGCAACAAACCCCTGCGCGGCGGCCTCTTCATAGCCGCTGCTGCCGTTGAACTGTCCCGCGCCGAAAAGCCCGGGAAAATCAATAAATTCCAGCGAGGCGCACATGGCGGTAGGGTCGACGCAGTCGTATTCAATTGCGTAGGCGGTGCGGATTATCTTAACATTTTCAAGACCCGGGATAGTGCGATAAAATGCCATCTGCACATCCTCGGGCAGAGAGGAGGAAGCGCCCTGAAGGTACATCTCCTCCGTGTCCTTTCCGCAGGGCTCAATAAAGAGCTGATGACGCTGACGGGTGGGAAAGCGCACCATCTTATCCTCAAGACTGGGGCAGTACCTCGGGCCTATGCCCTCAATTTTGCCGCCGTAAAGGGGAGAGCGGTGGATGTTATCAAGAATGACCTGCTTTGTTGAGTCATTTGTCCAGGTAATGTGGCAGTCAACGACGTTTTCGGGCGGGATTTCGGTGTCGCTCGAAAATGGCACAACAGGCTCATCGCCTTTTTGTACATCAAGAACGGAAAAATCAATGCTTGATTTGAGTATTCTGGCGGGGGTACCTGTTTTAAATCGGCGCAGCGGCAGACCAAGCTCTTTGAGCGAAGCCGAAAGGCGGGTTGCGGGGAAGAGACCGTCGGGGCCGCCCTCGTAGGAAACGTCGCCCACATATATTCTGCCGCCAAGGTAAGTGCCGGTTGCAATTACCACGCACTTGCAGATATACTGTGCCTCGAGCATGGTGGTCAGTATCCAGCTGCCGTCCTCGGTCATTTTTATATCGGTTATTTCCGCCTGCTTTACATCGAGATTTTTCTGCTTTTCCACGGTATGCTTGGCAAGGGTTGAATATCTGCGCCTGTCCACCTGAGCTCTCAGAGAGTGCACGGCGGGGCCCTTACCGCGGTTGAGCATTCTGCTTTGCAGGGTAGCGGCGTCGGCAAGTCTGCCCATCTCGCCGCCAAGAGCGTCCACCTCGCACACAAGGTGACCCTTTGCGGTGCCGCCTATTGAGGGGTTGCAGGGCAGATTGCCCACCGAATCCATATTGATTGTAAAAATAATTGTTTTGCAGCCCAGACGCGCCGAGGCAAGCGCAGCCTCGATTCCCGCGTGACCGGCGCCTATTACGGCAACGTCATAGCTGTCGGCGATATAATTCATATATAATAACGCTCCAATGAGTAAAAATAACAGTCAAAATAAATACAAGCAGTAATAATAGCAACAGATACTACTGCTTGTATATAGCTTTATTTGGATTTTTTGAGTTTTGCCATAACGATAGGTTTGAAGTAAATCCATAGCTGGCACACCGATAAAACAAATATGGTGATAAAATTCCACACCATCGGTGACTTTTCATATCGTGCCGCCCATGGCTGATTGAAAATATGGTACTTGATTATATACAGCAGCAGGGTGCTGATAATAAGCATTGCGGGGATATCCACGCCGAAACGCACCAAAATATCGGTAAGCTTTCCCATATTTGAGAGCCTGCCGCGACAGGCAATATATATTAGGTATAGCAGAGCGGCGCTGCCCGCCAGAAAAGATACGGTGGGGACGGGAAAGCGCAGGTGGTCGAAGTCCTTTTTATAATAGAAAAGGTCGAGCAGCAGCGGCACGCCCGCGGCACAGCAGCAAAGCAAAACCGTAATGTTTGTGCCGAGATTCTTTTTCTGCGCGTAGGCTCCCAGCATAAATAGAGAAAAATAGGCAAAAACGGGAAAGCTGGCAAAATTATATGTGCCGAGGAAAATGCCCGGAATATTGTATTTGATAAGCTGCGCGGGCACGGCGCAAAAGCAGAGCGATACAAAAACTGTAAGCCATACCGCCCAGTCGCGCTGCAAAATCCATTTTATCTGCTCAAAAAACACCAGTACAAACAGGGTTAAAAAGGCATAGGGGAGCATTATATCGGCGTAGGTCGGAATATCTGCGAAAATAAGTATTTTCGGCAGACACTCAAAAAGGCCTTTACCCTCGGCAACAACCCTGTGTATAACGGCAAGAATATAAAAAGCCGCTATAAGACGCAGAAAGTTGATCAGATATTTTTTTGCGACCGTTTTTCGATCCATTTTAAAGTAGACAAGGGCGTTTGTATATCCGTAGGCAAAGATAAAACCCGAAAAACCGATAACAAAACAGGCGTCAACATAAACTTTGGCCGCAGTATTGAGCGGCGCCGCCTGTCCGTAAATGCAGAAACAGTGGGTGGTTATCATTACCAGCACAAGTATTCCCTTAAAAACGTCCAGCCAGACTTCTCTTTTTTTAGATGCCATTGGTTTTTATACTCCCGGAAAATCAGTTATGAGGCAGGGTCATTGATGTTATGGGGTTAAAGCCTATTACCGTGCCTACCGCAGGGGGATCGGGTTCGGGCGAAGGCTCCGGCTGGGGATCGGGCGCCTTGGTGGTCTTTGTGGTTGTTGTGGGCGCGGGAGTGGTAGTAGTTGTATTGCGGGTAAACTGACACTCGGGGCTGAACTTTATGTTGTAATCATAAAGGGGCGCGTAAGGATCGGGCTGGGGATCGGGGTCGGGATACTGTGTGATGTGACCCTCGATTTCCGGGTCGGTAGGGTCGTAATTCTTTTTGTATTTGCCGTCGGCAATGCCCAGCTCTTCGCGCAGTCTCTTTACAAGCTCGGGCTGAGGCTCGCCGACGCAGACCTCTACTATTGTGCCGGGATTGCAGTTTTCGTAGATCCACTTGGCATTTTCAACAGTCAAACGGATGCATCCGGCCGAAACATTCTTGCCGAGGTTGTTGAAGCGCGAGTAATTAAGGGTATGAACGTCTTTTTTGGAGTATGTAACCGAATGGAAAAGGAAATATCCCGAAATACGGGTGGCGTACTGTGCATAGCTGGGCTCGCCTGTTGCCGAGAACATATTTGCCCATCTGTTGCGGTGCTCCTTAAGAGGATAGTAGCCGTCGGGGAACTTCTGAAGCTGACTGCAGGAGGAGCAGAGCATCTGCCTGACCACCTTTTCGTACTTGCCTTCTTCGTTTGTGGTATAAACGGTGACTATCTGAGCGCCCTTATCCACCTTGATGTAGTAAGGATGTTCAAGCACAACCTTTTCACGGGTCTCGACCGATTCGGGCTCGGATATGATTTCCTCCGACTCGGGAGCTAAGGAGGGCTCTTCGACAAAGCTTATTACGCTTGTCGTGTTGTCGTCTCCCGCGGTTTTTCCGCCCTTGAAGGATACATCGTCGAGGGTTACGCCCTGCGCTTTTAAAAACAGAACATTAGCTCCTACAAGCAGCAGAACAAGCAGCAGAACCACTGCGGTATGCCCGGATTTTCTGTTTGAACGGTTTGACATAACATTTACTTCCTTTCGTTTTTACAAGAGGTTTTTTAAGATCATTCTTCTGTATCGTCCTCAATATCTTCCTCAAAATTTTCCTCTATATCCTCATCGGCGCCATTTCTTTTGCTCCACAGGGAGTTTTTGATGGGGCCGAAGCTGAGCAAACGTATCTTTTTGGCCGAAGCCTTTATTTTGCGCGCGCTTTCAAGCGTGCGGTTTCTCATTTCAACCATTTTCTTGCGCTTGGAAGCGGTAACCTTTCCGTCATAGAATACCATACGCAGACCGTAGGTAAGGGTGTATCGCAGTTTTCCGAACAGCGCTGTCGCCACGCCTGCTATGTACAGAGAGGATTTGACAATTGCGGGGATCAAATTCAGCGCTAAAAATCCCACAAAGGCGACTACCGTTGCAAGCACGGTAAGCGCAATAACCGTAGCCTTACCGATTTTTGCCGCTGTTTCCGCTCGCTTTTGTCGCCTTTCCGCCTTGATAAGAGCGAGCTCCTCGGGACTTATAACGTCGTCTTCTGCCTCTTCGAAATTATCGAATTTTTCCTGTTTTTCATATTTTTCCTGCTTGGCGGGTTTTTCTTTTTTGCCGTAGCTTTCAAAGTCTTCAAAATCATCGTCGTCTACGGGCGGCTTCCAGCCGACAATTGGCTCAACCGGAACAAAATCGGGCTGGTCATCCTCAAAGGCTTCAAATTTGCGGGCCGATGAGGTTTTTTCGGGCTTGTAATCCTCAAACAGCATAGACGGGTTGTATCCGTCAAGTCCGGAAAATCCGGAACCGGACTGTTTTTCGTGCTCTTTTGCCTTTTCGGCCTCTTTTTTCTCGTTGTGATCTTTAACCTTTTCAGATTCTCTGGCCTTTTCGGCATGTTTTTTCTTTTCGTGTTCCTTAACCCTTTCAGGCTCTTTGATCTTTTCGGGCTGGCTGGTTTTTTCAGTGTCTTTAGCTTTTTCAGTGTCTTTAGCTTTTTCAGCCTCCTTGACCTTTTCGGGCTGTTTTGCTTTTTCAGCTTCTTTTTTCTTTTCGGTTTCCTTGTGTTTTTCGGTTTCCTTATGCTTTAACTGTTCTTCCCGCTTTGTCTGTTTTTCTTCTGTTTTTGTTTGCTCCCGATCTTTCCCAGGAGTTTTATCAAAAGGAATTGAGAAATAATCAACGAACTGTTCTTGTCCTGTTGGGTCTCGCGGGATATTTTTTGAATTGGATTTGGTCTTAGCGGCATATCTTTTCTCCTCCTTTTTAAGCGGTTGTTCTTCGTCATCCAGGTCTATAATGGCGACGTTTTTTAAAAGCTTTCTGTAAATGCGCTGGAATGTGGTCTCGATATCGCTGCCGGCCCGGGCAAAGAGTTTCCAGTAACCGATAAGCAGAATGGGGGCAACAAGCAGCAGCAGGGTATCGGCAAAGCTGAAAAGAATAAACTCGTCGGGTGAATACTGTCCTTTAACAAGGCAGACAGCATAACTTATTGCAAGAACAATGGAAGAAATTGTGCCCAGTGTGGCGAGAAACGCCAGCATAGAGGACATCTGCTTCATAATAAATCCTGATTTTAAAAACGACAGCACCACGGCGCAGGAGGTGGCTATAAGCATTATGTAAATCGCGTAAGCCCAGCCCATAACCTGAGGCAGAAGGCCTGAAAGCTTAGCCAGGCGGCTCAGCCGCAGATAACCGTACAGAATATAGTAGGCAAAGGCGAGCACCTCAAAGCCTATCATGGGCAGCTCCAAAAAGCCCGTCTGACCTTCCTTGGCGCCAAAGAAGAAGGTGTGGATTATAAAAAACGCCATCATTACGTTTATTACTATCCCGGCTGTGTAGAGTATGCGTAAATCGGTTTCGCCCGCGCACTCTCCCAGCTTCATTATTCCTCCTATAACGGAGACTATCGCAAAAGCCAGTGCCAAAAATGCGGAGATCTTACTTGAAAATACGCATTTACCCAGAAATTTTCCGGTATCAAGTTTTATTTGACTGTTGTTTTCCATTGCCAAAAAACCCTTCCTTTAAAGAACATATATTACTAAAATTTATTTTTTATCAGTGGCTCGATATTTTGATTATCCTCAAGCATTTTATCTATATCGGGCATCTCGATATCCTCCGGGACTTCCGGCGCGCTGTCGTAGTGGGGGTCGGGAGCGGGCAGCGGAGACTGAAGATGGAGAAAATACTGCGACATGGGGGAGTTCTCGGGGAAAAACGGACGCGCATCGACGTACTGCGGCGCAACCTCGGTGTGCCTTTCGGCATTCTCGACGTCCACCTCGGCGCTGGTACGGTCAACAATTCCCTTTACCAGCAGCTCGACCTCGTAACGGCTGAGCGTGCTCGAGCGGAAAAAGGTCCGTCTTTCGTCCTCGGGTATGGAATCGACAAAATCTATAAGCCGGTCGCCCTTTGCGTCGGTGCTTATCTCAAGCGCAGAGCCCTGCGCGGCGTCCATGGGAATCTGTCCCGAATCGCAGGCGGCGAGAAAGTCGCAGGTAGCCTCCTGCTCCATAAACCGCGCGATGGTATCCTTGTCCGATTTTTTGTTGAGCTGCTCGTATGCAGCGTCCACAAGAGCGTCAAACGCCCCGGGACTTCCGGTAAGATATGCCCGCAGCAAATCGGTGTTGCGGCGCATGGCCACGCGGCAGGCAATCGTAATGGTCTCGCTGTCGGTAATCAGCAAAAGACCTGTGTAAGCCGCGTACTCAAAGGGGTCGCAGCCTGTAATGATAATCTGAGTCAGAATTTCGCGGCAGCCGTCGTCGCCCACAAGCCTGCTTGCGTGCATATTCATAAGGGCGGCGAACTTTTCGGGGTCTATATCAAGCAGGTAGGCCGGTATGCCCGCGATGCGCAGAATTTCGTCAAGCTCGGCGGCTATCCAGCGGGCGCATACACGAATATTCAGACATTTAGCCGCGCAGTACTCGAATAAAAAAGCATAGGTGCGCTCGCTGCTGATTTTTTTTGCGAAGCCCTCGTCAATGCCAAAGTCGCCGACATAGCGTAAAAATTTCTGAGAGGGCAGCTCTCCGATTACAGAGGCCGCCGCGCGCATATAAAGCTCGTGTATCTGAGCGGGCGAGAGAGAGGCGTCCCTTATCGCCGCTCCGCCGCGGCTTTCAAAGCAGAACTCGCGTCCGTTGTAGGGCACGGTGGTGCGGGTTTCGGGGTCGAGGGTTATGTTTTCGCATACAACGCTGCCGCCGCTGCGCAAAAGTCCGGTCTGACGGCCGATTTCAAAATCCACGGCGTACATGGCGTCGTCGGCAGAGCCCTTTAGGTAAAGGCGCGTGCCGCCCTCTTTTGCCGCCTGAGCGCCTACGGCTATGCGGATTTCCATAATAATATCGCCGCTGTCGTAGTTGCTTGCCGTCGCTCCGAAAAAGTGGAGCAGGGAAATAATGGCGGCCAGAGCTTCTTTGACCTCTTCGCCGCTGACAAGGCAGAAAGAGGTCTCTATTGTCATAATGGGAATACCGCAGCGGTTGTAGTCGTTTTCGCCAAAGAGGTCGCTCTGGTCGGTGCGGTAGCCCTCTTCAAGACGGCAGGAGCGGATTGTTATGCGCTTTTTGCCGTTTGGAGTGAGAATCTCAATATGTCCGTTTTTGGCTATGGGAGCGGTGTTCTGCGCCATGCGGTAGCCCTTGGGCATACAGCCGGGCGCGCAGGGCATTTTGTCAAAAACCAGCTTGTTGCCTATGCTGCAGTTAAGGGCAAGACCCACAAGAATGGCAAGCGACATTGCCGAACGGTTGAGCGAGGGAGATACACCGAAAGCTCCCATGCAAATGGGACAGGTGTTGGCGTTTGGCTCACCCGGCGCGGTCGGACAGGAGCAGAAAAGCTTGCTCTCTGTTAAAAGGGGGATATGAAATTTTAAGCTGACCGTCGGGGTCGAATTCATTTTTCTCTCTCCTATGGGAATACAAAGGGTAAATTAAAGATGGATATATACTTAAAGTTGAAAAATAATACTTTTTGTCAATTTCTTAATTGATATTACTAAAAGTTGCGGATTTTTTTGCCTCCCTTGCCTTAAAGGGAGGGGGACCGCGTTAGCGGTGGAGGGATTGCGGCGAGCCCCCGCGGGCAATGTGTTGCATTAAACAACTTTTGAGAAAACACCAAATGCGTACTTTTGGAATAGCTTTATTTCCTAAAATATCCCTCCGTCAACGCCTTAGGGCGTTGCCACCTCCCTTTAGGCAAGGGAGGCTGTTTAGTACCTGCTTTAATCAAATTTTATTGAAATAATAAAGAGTTCCGTGCCGCCAGAGCATCAAAAGCGGGCTAGGCCCGCCGCGCCAGCGGTGGAGGGATATAAATAAACAGTTTTGAGGGTAGTTTAAGTTTTTTAATCCCTCCGCCTCGCATACTGCTCGGCACCTCCCTTTAGGGCAAGGGAGGCTGTTTAGTACCTGCTTTAATCAAATTTATTGAAATAATAAAGAGTTCCGTGCCGCCAGAGCATGGGAAGCGGACGCTGTCCGCCTTTAGGCAAGGGAGGCAATTTTACCTCAAAACCTGCTTAATCAAATCTTGGGCACAAGCATGTGGTAGCCGGTGATTTTCTGGAAGGTCGCGGCGGCGCTGAGTATTGCCGACTCGTTATTTTTTCTTCCGACGATCTGACAACCGACCGGCAGCCCGTCATCAGTAAATCCGCAGGGCACGCAGACCGAGGGAAGTCCCGAAAGATTTACAAAGCTGCTGCACAGCGCGACGGGGGAATAGAAAAGCTCGCCGGTGTTTTTCTTTGTGATCGGAGGGGGAGAGGAGAGCACCGCCGGCATCATAAGCAGGCTGTACTTTTTAAGCATCTCTTCCATCCGGTCGCACACCATCTGGCGTATTCTCAGGGCGTTTGTATAAAGTCTGTCGCTGTTTTCTGGCAGAAGAACGTATTTTCCGTACAAAAGACGGCTTTTTCCCTCATAAGTAAGGGAGGAAAGTCCGCCGCCGAAAACCTCGGAGGAAAATTTTGATATATTGAGCGCCCATTCGGCCGAAGAAATGACCCGGTGGGCGTAAAATGCCTCGCGGATAAGGGGCATGGAGAATACCTCTACCTCCGAGCCGCACTGATGCAGAGCGTCGGGCAGGCTCAAAATCCGTCCGCGCTGCGCGCCGTCGATAAGATTCATCAGCTCGGCGGGTACGCCGATGCTCAGTCCGCTGACATTGTAAAGGGGGAGCATGACCTTTTCGCGGGTGCAGTTCATATCCTTGCCGTCTGCGCCCGAAATTGTCTGCAAAACGGTGGCGCAGTCGGTTGCGTCACGGGCGACAATGCCTATCTGCGTAAGCGAGGAATAAGCGTCGCACACACCGTGGTGGGATATTGTCCCCTTGCCCGGCACCAAAGCCGTGACCGAGTTGTGGGAGGCTGCCGAGCGCAGCTCGCCGCAGCTGTCGGTACCTACCGCAAAAAGCACCATGGAGGATACCACCGCCGCCGCGCATGCGTTTGTGCCGCCGGCGCAGGAGAGCTTCCAGGGGTTGCGCACAGGTCCGGCAAGACATTCGCCGCCCTGGCCGCCTACGCCGAACTCCTCACTGTTGAGGGTGCCGACGCAAATTGCTCCCGCTCTTTCCAGTCTTTCCACAATTGTGGAGGAATAATCGGGCTTAAAGTTTTTCATAACGGTCGAGCCGCAGTTGCAGCCGCCGCCCTCGTAGAAAATATTTGCCTCCACGGCAAAGGGTACGCCGAACAGAGGGCCCGACGCCCGTCCTTCCTCAAGCTTTTTTTGCAGTTTTTCGGCACGGGCTATGGCGCGTTCAAAATCGCAGTATATAAAAGTACCCGTTTTCGGGTTGTTTGTCTCGATGTTAAGTATATAGTCCATTAACGCTTCGGTAACGCTCAGCTCGCGGCTTTTGAACTTTTTAACAAGTCCCGAAACGGTAAGAGAAGCAGGTATCACGGTTAGATCCCTCTTTCAATCAATCTTTTTTTCTAAGGCTGTGAACCGAAACCTTTGGTTTGTCGTCCCGCAGGCCGGTGTAAGTGTCGGCGGTCTGACCGTAAGGCGCGGTGTCGCCTGTTTTTATGCTGCCTGCTCTTTCTATGACCTTAAGATTAAGCTCGCTGTTTTTCAAAAAGCGCTCGCGCTCGGCCTTGCCGAGGGTCAGCCCTGCCGCAGTCTCAAGTTTTTTGAGTGTTCCGCTATCCATTTTTTACCGCCCTTTTATGCATTTATAGTTTATTTTTCCGTCTAAAAAACAGTCAGAAATTCATAGTTACCCATTATTTTGTTTTGATACTATATAATATCAAATTTTTCATCGAATGTCAAGGCGGCAGGCATAGCGAAAAACCGCAAAAAAGTGTTGACATAAAAACTGACTATGGTATAATAAGGAATAATGGTCTAATTGTAATACTTTAAGGAATTTCAATAAAGAAGGAGTAATTTTTTATGAAGGTATGTGTTGTCGGACTTGGTTATATCGGTCTGCCCAGTTCTTTAATGATGGCTGCCAACGGCGTTGACGTATGCGGCGTTGACTACAACAAGGAACTTATCGCCACGCTTAAAAGCGGCCATGTTTCCTTTGAGGAGGAGGGTCTGCCCGAGCTTTTCAAAAAGGCTGTTGACGCGGGAATCGAATTTTCCAGCGAGTATATTCCCGCAGATATGTATATCGTAGCCGTTCCCACACCCTATGACGAGCAGTCGAAAAAGGTTGACGCGACCTACGTCGCAAAGGCGGTAGAGTGCGTTATGGAGGTCTGCCCCAAGGGCGCGATAGTTACCATTGAATCGACCATCTCTCCCGGAACGATAGATCGCTATGTTCGCCCCGTTATCGAGCAAAACGGCTTTAAAATCGGTGAGGACATCCATCTTGCCCACGCTCCCGAGAGAATTATCCCCGGCAACATGATTTACGAGCTGGAACACAACTCCCGCACCATCGGCGCTGACGAGTACGCTGTCGGCGAAAAGGTTAAAGAGGTTTACGCTTCCTTCTGCAAGGGCGAAATAGTTATCACCGATATCCGCACAGCCGAAATGAGCAAGGTTGTAGAAAACACCTTCCGCGATATCAATATCGCTTACGCAAACGAGCTTGCAAAAATCTGCCGCAGAGATAATCTCGACGTTTACGAGATCATCAAAATCGCAAATATGCATCCCCGTGTAAATATCCTTCAGCCCGGCCCCGGCGTAGGCGGTCACTGCATCTCTGTTGACCCCTGGTTCCTGGTTGGCGACTATCCGTCCCTTGCCAAGGTTATCGACGAGTCTATGAAGACCAATGATGGCATGCCTGATTTCGTGCTCAACCGTATCTACGAGATCATGAAGGAAAAGGGCATGACGGATATCACTCGAGTTGGACTCTACGGTTTGACCTATAAGGAAAACGTAGATGATATGCGTGAGTCCCCCACACTCCAGCTGCTGGAAAGCCAGGAACGTCATCTTGCTACCGGCTTGA
>JAFRVM010000268.1 GCA_017438505.1 Clostridia bacterium
CAAAGGCGAACAGGAAAAGTTTACTCTTTCCGAACTCATTGAAGCCTTTGATATCTCGGGCATTTCAAAATCCCCCGCAATTTTCGACCCCGAAAAGCTGCGCTGGCTCAATGCCGAATACATCCGCTGCATGAGCCTTGAAGATTTCCACGCGGCCGCTCTGCCCTATATAAAGCAGGCTGTTTCGGATATTTCAAATACAGACACAGAGCTTATCGCAAAATGTCTGCATCAGCGTACCGAGGTGCTGACAGATATTATACCTCAGCTTGATTTTGTGGACACTCTTGCGCCATATGATACCGACATTTTTGTAAATAAAAAATCAAAATCGACCTGCGAGAGCTCAAAGCTTATGCTGGAAAAATCCATCGAGCTGCTCGAATCACTTCCCGACTGGCAGCAGGAGACCCTGCACGACGCGCTTATCGGTCTTGCCGAAAAGCTGGAGGTCAAAAACGGACTATTGATGTGGCCTGTTCGAGTGGCTGCAAGCGGAAAGACGGTAACACCCGGCGGAGCTATTGAGGTTCTCGGCATTCTGGGAAGAGAAAAATCACTTGAAAGATTAAAGCTTGGACTTGAAAAGCTTGGCAAATAACTGAGAGGTTTAAAACTATGGCTGATTTACCCGAAAAAAACGAATCAAAAAACTTTATACACGCTATTGTGGACGAGGAGATTGCTCCCGGCGGCAGATGTGAGGGCAAAAAGGTACACACCCGTTTTCCGCCCGAGCCCAACGGATATCTGCACATAGGTCACGCAAAGGCAATATGCATTGACTTTGGTACGGCGGAAAAATACGGCGGCGTCTGCAATCTTCGCATGGACGACACAAACCCCACAAAAGAGGATGTCGAATACGTCGACGCCATTAAAGAAGATATACACTGGCTCGGTTTTGACTGGGAGGACAGATTTTACTTCGCCTCCGATTACTTTGAGGATATGTACGGCTTTGCCGTCGAACTGATTAATAAAGGTCTTGCCTATGTCTGCCAGCTTACCGCCGAGCAGATGAAGGAGATGCGCGGAGATTTAACCCACCCGGCTCAGAGTCCATACCGCGACCGCCCTATTGCTGAGAGCCTTGATTTATTTGCGCGAATGAGAGCGGGCGAATTTGCCGACGGCACCATGACCCTGCGCGCTAAAATCGACCTTGCCTCGGGCAACTTCAACATGCGCGACCCGGTCATTTACAGAATTAATCACATGGCTCACCACCGCACGGGCACAAAGTGGTGCATTTACCCCATGTACGATTTTGCCCATCCCATTGAGGACGCTATGGAGGGTATCACCCACTCGCTTTGCTCGCTTGAGTTTGAGGACCACCGTCCCCTTTACGACTGGGTGAAGAATAATATTAGCTGTCCATCAAAGCCCCGTCAGATAGAGTTTGCACGTCTTGGCATTGACTACACCGTTATGAGCAAGCGCAAGCTGCGCAATCTGGTGGAAAACGGCATTGTGAGCGGCTGGGACGACCCGAGAATGCCCACACTGTGCGGACTGAGACGACGCGGATATACCCCCGCCTCCATCCGTAATTTCTGCGAACGCATCGGCGTTGCAAAAAATCCCAGCACGGTGGAATATTCATTTTTAGAACACTGCCTGCGCGATGACCTAAACGACACCGCAGTTAGGGCAATGGCGGTCGTTGATCCGCTCAAGCTCGTTATTACCAACTATCCCGAGGGGCAGTGCGAGAGCTTTGAGACCGAAAATCATCCCGACCACCCAGAAATGGGCACGCACAGCGTAAGCTTTTCACGCGAACTCTGGATCGAGCGCGATGACTTTTTGGAAGATCCTCCCAAAAAGTATTTCCGTATGTTCCCCGGCAACCTTGTCCGCCTTAAAACAGCTTATATTGTCAAGTGCACAGGCTGCCAAAAGGATGAAAACGGCAACATCACCGCGGTTTACGCCGAATATCTGCCCGAGACGCGCGGCGGAAACGCTCCCGAGGGCGTAAAGGTAAGAGGCACTATCCACTGGGTGGACGCGGCGACCTGTCTTGACGCTCAGGTGCGTATGTACGACAATCTATTTTCAGACCCCGATCCTGACGCTGCCGACAAAAACTATCTCGACTGTATAAATCCGGACTCTCTCAAGGTCCTTGAGGACTGTAAACTGGAAAACTTCCTTAAAGACGCAAAATCGGGAGACAGATTCCAGTTTTTACGTCTCGGTTACTTCTGTCCCGATAAGGACGGCAGTGCCGAAAAGCCGGTATTTAACAAAACCGTCGGCTTAAAAGATTCATTTAAAA
>JAFRVM010000269.1 GCA_017438505.1 Clostridia bacterium
ATAGACAAAAAAGAGTACGGCACAAAGGAAGAGTTTGAAAAATATATTGAGGATAACGACATTCTTTTCAGCCTGAGCTTTGGCCCGATTCTTATTAAAGACGGTGAAGTAAGAACAAAACTCGGTTATTATCCGCTCGGACAGATAAACGACAATTATGCCAGAGCCGCCTTTGGCCAGGTGGGAAAAAGACATTATCTCTGCTGCACCGTTGACGGCTCGGTAAGTCTTGTGGATGGCACAATCCCCGCTGTTATGGCGGTTAAACTCGGTCAGCTGGGCTGTGTTCAGGCATACACCCTTGATGGCGGACAGACAGCCACCATTTATCATAACGGCAAGGTTTTCAATCGCGTCGGCTACGGCAGTGAACGTCCGATCAGCGATATTATCTTCTTTGCATCGGCATTACCCGACGCCGAGGAAGCCGATTAAAAAGAAAGGACAAATGTTATGGAAAATGTTGCTTATTATTTCGGCAGCGCAACTATTTACCGTTCGGGAATGCTTGTCGCTCTTGGAGTATTAGTTGCCGCGCTTTGTATGATTTTTTTGTGGAAGAGCATAGGCGGCAAGCTTTACAGCGTAAACTGCTTTCTGGTGCTCAGTCTTATGCTCGGCACTTTAGGTTCACGACTTGTTTACTGGTACTGCTGCTACGAGCAGTATGACAGCATATTCTCCGCAATCTTCAGTGTAGGTCACGGCGGGTTTTCCATTTTCGGAGCGATGATTGGAGTTTTGCTTTCCGCTCTGATACTGTGCGCAATGCGTATTGTCAACGACATGACAAGACTTTTTGACTGCATTGCCCCCTCGGGTGCGCTTGCAATTGCCATAGGCAGACTTGCCGGTTTTTTTACCGCGGATGACAAGGCGAAAACCTTTAACGAAGGCGCGCTGCCACAGGGATTTCCCTTCTCTGTCAAGGTGATAAACGAGGTTACCGGAACGTCGGAATGGCGTTTTCCCACCTTCTTTTACGAATCATTGGCTGCGGCGGCTATTTTTATGATGTGTATATTCCTTTTCAATGCCGTCTACTTTAAAAGAACAATACGAAAAGGTGTGGTGTTCTGGATTTTCCTCTCCTTCTATGGAGCCACTCAGGCGGTTTTGGAGAGTACACGGTACGATGCTTTGTTCCTGCATTCCAACGGCTTTTTGAGTCTTATGCAGATGGCCTGTGCCGCAATGCTGCTTGTAAGCATTGTTGTTGTGGGTATTAAGGGATTAAGATCTCTGGACAGAAAAAATCCCACGTTCTTGTTTATAAGTACTCTTGCGCTTATGGGTGCGGCAGGTTACCTTGAGTATTATGTTCAGCGTCACGGCAGTCTCTCGGTTTCTATTTATCCGATAATGTTTGCCTGCCTGCTGGCTGTAAGCATCATAACATTTATATATACAATGCAGACCCAAAAGGGTATACGCGATGATTATTAAAAGCGCAGCCGCGCAGGATTTTAAAATCCTGCGCGGCAGTTCTTTTTTCGCCCCTAAACGCCCGCCTTGGCGGTTTCCGGGGGCGGGATTAGCTTAGCTTTAACCCCATAACCTTTATCGGGTCGACAAAATCCCCGTTTTGTTTTACCGAAAGATGAATGTGGCACTCAAGCGCGCATTCGCAGGGCACACCCGCAACAGCTCCGATAACCGTTCCTGCATCTATCGTCTGCCCTTTTTTTACCGTTACGTTTTCAGCAAGACCGCGGTAGTATGCCAGAAGCTTATCGTGCGAAATGACGACCGTAGTGCCGAACATCTCGTCGGTCATAATATCGACTACCTTGCCGGCGGCTGCCGTTTTGACTTTAGTGCCCTTTTTTGCGGCTATATCTATGCCGTCATGCACACGCCAGTCACACATTGTCTCGCAGTAAACAAGGTCGTCGCCGCTGAACTGCTTTAACAGCTTTCCGGTTACCGGCAGGGTGTATACAGTACCGCCTGCGGGAGCGTCAACCTGCGTCGCTCCCATATCATCCTCAAAAACCTCTTCAGTCTGCACTGCAACTTTTTTTGTGGTCGTGGTGGTTTTTGTCTGCGCAGGAGTGGTTTTTACCGTACTCTCGGCGGGAGAGGAGCTTTCAGGGATACTCTCCTCCAAACTGCTTACAAGGCTTGCTTCGGTTTCGATGTATTCTTCGCCTTCGACATACATTTCCCCGGCTGTTTCGGCTGAAACCATACCGGTAACGCCCGGGTCGATATTTTTTTTGGGCGCGCCGAAAACACTCCAGCCCACCGCCGCCGCGGCACAGATGCAAAGTCCCAGCGCCGCATAAAAGTTGAATCTTCCGTTTTTATTTTCAGAGCCGCTCTGTTCAAATTTCATTTTATTCATTATAGCTGCACCTCCGATATTATTTTTGTCGCACTGCGGCGACTTTATACAAAAATGCAGCCTCTTTTTTTCTTTTATACTATATATATGTGCTCCCGGCAGGAAAATATTCCCGCCCGAAAAGTCAGTATAAAAAAAGTTTTCGGCGCATATAGTTTACAAAAAATCAATTAAAGAAACGGAGGCTGTACAAATGAATGTGTTTAAACCCGAGGGAAGCATAATAAATACCGCCGAAAATATAAACAGGTTAAAAAGTCCCTCCGCACTCGCCGAAGCTATGAGAGAGAAAAGAATACTTGAGGCGCGGGCTGCTGTCTGTGATTCCTCGCATAATCTTATAGTCGATCTCGGATGTATGAGGGGCGTTATTCCGCGCGATGAGGGCGCGGTGGGAATAAAAGAGGGAGCCGTCAGGG
>JAFRVM010000025.1 GCA_017438505.1 Clostridia bacterium
AGCCGACTGACCGCTCCGAAGCCCGATTTCACTGTATTTTGCCCGTTTTTCGCCCAAAATGCAAGAAAAAACCTCTTTTGTTGTGGTAGACAAAAGAGGTTTCTTTGATGGTCGAGGTGACAGGATTCGAACCTGCGACTTCTACGTCCCGAACGTAGCGCTCTACCAAGCTGAGCCACACCTCGATATTATGTTTTAAAAGCAAACAGAGCCTCCGGAAAAAGCGGAGGCTCTGTGCTTTTGGCTGCGGAACTAGGATTTGAACCCAGACAAACAGAGTCAGAGTCTGCCGTGCTACCATTACACAATTCCGCATCAGACAGCATTTATATTATATACTTTTTTTTGCAAATGTCAATACCAATTATCAAAAAATTGAGTTTATTTTTATAACACCCTATTTATCTCGATTTTCATTGCACTTTGCAAAAATATATGATATAATGAATAACAAAAAATTAAAAAGGAGAAATAAAACAATGGATAAATTTACAGCGTATTTAATCTATGGAATTATTTTCTTCGGACCTCCTGTTTTCAGCTCGGTTATCAGTTTGATCAGCCATATTCGATATGTAAAAGCGCGCCGCAATCCTCAAAAGTTCAGCGCCGCCGAATGTGAAGCAAAGAAAAAAACCTGGATTATCAGCCTGATTTTCTTTGGCGCCTATGCTCTGGCCGCAATGGCTATAATAATGATCATGTTTATTTTTGCATTGCCCGTTGTCTGAGCAAGACGGCGGGAAATACACCTGCTTTTTGCGCATTAGAGTTTTAACAACAGTTTTGAAAGGAGATTTGTAATTATGGATGGCTTGATTTTTTTAGTATATTTCGGAATGCCCATTGCAAGCTTTGTCGTCTTTTTAGTAAGTCTTATTAAGTATATATCAGCTAAACGCAGTCCGCAAAAGGTTGAATCCGGCGTGTTGAAGGAAATGAAAACAACATGGATTGTCAGTCTGCTTTTCTTTATTTGCAGCACAGCGTCAATAGTAGGATTTATGGTTGTGTTCATTCAGGCATTAGCCGATATGTAGGGAGAGTATAATCATGGAAAATTTACTGCCCGTCATTCTCGGTTTCTTTTTCTTCGGAATACCGCTCATTAGTTTTCTTGTCTTTTTTATCAGCTTTATCTGTTATAAAACAGTCAGCCGCAACCCTGAAAAATACGGTGCGCAAAAAGCAAAAGGGCTAAAAATAACCTGGATTATCAGTCTGGTTTTCTTCATTTTTTACTCTTTGGCCGTAGTCGCGTATTTTATTCTTATGGGCTTGGCGTTGGCAAATATGTAAGGAGATGGCATTATGAACAAACGCACCTTTTTGATCGTACTATATTCGCTCATTGCTCTTTGCCTGCTGCTGACGGCGGCGCACGTTGTTTACGCGATACTTGCCTATCAGCACAGCTCCATTATTGAATTTATATCAAAGGAGCTGTGGTAAAAATGAAGCTTTTGAAGCAAATTCTTTCGCTTTTTCTTGTTGTATTAATTTTTGCGCTTTATAATCTGAGCATTTACGCCCTGCTTACCCGCAGGCTTGCCAACAACTTCGGCGGGGCGAACAGCGCAAAAATGGTGGATGTCGGCGCATATCTCCCCCATACCGACAGCCCCAATCTGCCGCACATTGATTCCGGGTTAAAACTGACCGACGATCTGCCCGTTCTGGACGGCGCGGCGGCGCTTGTGCCCGTTTACGCGGCCATTATCGACAACGTGTACCCGGCGGGCTGCGTGACCTTTGAGGGCGGGAAATTCTCCGACGACAACTTTTACGGAGAAAACTTTGCCCCCGACAGCAAAATGCAGTACAAAAACACCCTGCGCGGCTACACGGCGATAGTTGACGGCGATACCGACATTTTCTTTTCCGCCGCTCCCTCCGCCGAGCAAAAAGCCTACGCCGAAGAAAAAGGGGTAACGCTTTGCTACGTTCCGGTGGGTCTTGAGGCCTTTATCTTTTTTGTAAACAGCAAAAACCCGGTGGACAACCTGACCGCCGATCAGGTACGCAAAATATATTCGGGAGAGTATACCAACTGGTCGCAGGTGGGAGGACCCAACCGCATCATCAATCCGGTAACGCGCCTTAAAGGCAGCGGAAGCCAGACAACTATGGAAAAATTCATGGGCGACGTACCCTTTGGCAGAAAATCTCCCTTTGCAATTGCAGGCGGCTCTATCGGCTACTCCTTCCGCTATTATTTTGAGACCATGGTGGGCAACAGATCGGTAAAAATGCTCTCGCTCAGCGGTGTTTACCCCAGCGCGGAGAATATCAAAAACGGCAGCTACCCCGTTGTAGCGCAGTTTTTCGCCATCTACCGCGAGGACAACACAAACCCAAATTTACAGCCGCTTATTGACTGGATTTTATCCGCTCAGGGGCAGGAGATTATAGAAAAAACCGGTTATGTGCCGATAAATTGACTTTTTAAACAATACAAAAAGCCATAAGAAGTTTTCTTATGGCTTTTTTGCTGTTTGTTCAGCTTGCCGAAAAACGACTGCCTCAGGATTGGCCGCAGTACCCTCCGTAAATATAATCCACGGATTTTGTCAGCAGAACCTTTTCCGATGGGTTTTTATAATAGTACAGGTCACCGGAACGATCTTTATAATCGGCGAGATATACAAGCTTATCCCCAAACATTGCGAAACAGTTGACATCCTTCGCAATTATCCTGCTGTTGCCGGACTCCCCGTATTTTTTCAGCGTTCCGCACTCGTCGTCAGCATCCCAATCGGTAAAATAATAGAGGTCACCGTCTATATTAAAGACATTGCTGACGTTTGTATCAACCTCGCTGCCGTCTACCGTCAGGGTAAACCCGCTGCGGGAGCTATCCCCGGTCAGATAGTACAGCTTGTTATCGTCGGTCAGATCATAGCTGTAAACGTCTTCGGCAATCAACTTGCCCGAGGATTGGCTGCTGCCGGTATCAACAGCCAGAAGTGTCCGGCCGGATTCGACGCTGTCGCTGAAGAATTCATTTTCGTCGAATATTTGTGTGTCGCCGCCGAAAAGGCTGTCGATAACATTTTCTCCTCTTACATAATAAAGCACACCGTTTTTATCAAACTGCGAAGACTCAAACGATTCCCCGTCGCCGAACGCGACGGGATCGCCTCCGCCGACAGCGTAACGGGACTGTAGGTTGTCAATTACCTTCCGGGTAAATTCATCGGAGAGGGTTTCGTAGACGTCGTCAGAATTTATGATGTCGTCCCATAGATCGGAAAACTTTATCTTTACTGCATCATAATCGCACACATAGTAAACAACCCGGTTGTTTTCGCAGTCGCAGGTCAAAAAGCCCATAACGCCGTCATCCAGTTTTTTTGAGCTGTTACCGTCATAACTGTATAAAGCACTGTCGGGGAACCCATGTTTTTCCTCTTTAAATGTCGCTCTCAGTTGGTCTCTGGCTGTTTTTTCCGCATATAGCTGATATGCATCACGGTACTTGTTATAATCTTCCACATACTTGCCGTAGTCGCTGTAAGACATATAGTCGGGCTCCGCCGGTTCGGTTATTAAGGCATCACTTTTGTACATGTCATCGTCAAATAAATCGTAAAAGCTTCTGCCTGCCGGAGTCTTTTTCAAATAAAAAACGGTGCCGCCCGTTCCGACGCTGCATTCCGATACATCCGAATCTATTTTTATACCGTCTTTACCGAAGGGACGGTAATAAAAATTACCGTTCTGAAGATAGTATACATCAAGATTGTCGCGCACATATGCAGTCAGATCGCCGGCCGTTCCGTCTGCAAGCTTTATCTCTTTATCGTTTTCTTTTCCGGAATACCACATGCCGTCGGTGTCGCGCCATATAAAGGCGGTCAATCCCTCGTTATAATAGTATTCGGAAACGCGGGAAGAGATTTTCTGTCCATTTTCCGTCTGGCCGTTTTTGATCTCATTGACATAAAGCGTACCTTCATTGTACTTATGGTAAATCACCTTGCTGCCGTCGGAAGTGATATCGTACGATAACACGTCGCTGTCAATCTTCAGCGGACGGTCACCCGGCCTGTCTGTATACTTCATATACAGTGTGAATGTGTTCTTAGGGCCGTCAAAGTTCTGAGGATAGAAAACCCTGTCCCCGTTTTGGCTGAATTTTGTGTTTTCGGTTACGTCGCCGAAACGCTCCGTATTGCCATTTCCGCGAGCCTTGGAATAATCATCGTCAAATCTGGCGAGGGTTTTAACGCTTTTGTCTTTAAAGCTGTATTCCGAAAACCGGCCGTCCGAATAAAAGAAAACATAATCCTTCGGGCGCAGCGAGTAAAGCACACCGTAAACCGCGCCGCCCAAAAGCGCCGCAGCCAAAACAATAGCCAGAGCGGAAATAATGAATTTAGACGGTTTGAACTTCCGCGCGGTTTTTTGCGGCAGATCAATAGGCGGCCCCTCCTGCCAGCCGTATGCGGACGCCGCCGGAAATACAGCGCCGCTGTCGGATGCGGAGGGATATGAAATCGGCTGTTCGTAAAATTTTGCCTGACCCATTCCTGTTGCGGTCGGCTGCTGCACAAACGGCTGCTGAACAAACGGCTGCTGAACAAACGGCTCCGAGATAATAGGCTCCTGTACAACCGGCTCCTGCACAATGGGCTCCGGGACAATGGGCTCCGGGACAATGGGCTCCGGGACAATGGGCTCCGGGACAATGGGCTCCGGGACAATGGGCTCAGGAACAATGGACTCCGGAACAACCGGTTCAGGAACAATGGGCTCCTGCACAACCGGTTCTTGGACAATGAGCTCAGGAACAATGGGCTCCTGTACAACCGGTTCTTGGACAATGAGCTCAGGAACAATGGGCTCCGGGATAATAGGTTCCTGCGCAATGGGTTCCGATACAATTGTTTCGGACTCGGGTATTTTGCTGACTCTGTTTCCACATTTTCCGCAGAACTTTGCGTCAAGCTTAAGCTCGCTGCCGCATTTTCCGCAATAACTTGTCAATTCCCTGACCGGAGAGCCGCACAGGTCACAAAAGTTTTCGTTTCCGTCAAATTTTTTACCGCAATTACTGCATACACGCATAAATCACAACTCTCCCAGTCATTTTATACATTTTAATTCTATATTTGACAGCGAAAAATGTCAACATTGTTTTATGTGTTTTTAGATTATATAAATAAAATTCATAAACTATTCATATATTACGCGTAAAATTATTAATAGTATAACGGTTGGATTTGACTGTGACCGCAAGGCCGGACGGGTGCATCTGCGGCAGATACACAGACAATCCGCCGCATACCCCTGCTGTACCCTTGATTGGGAGTAAAATAATAAAAAGGAGTAAGAAAAATGAAAAACACAAAAATCGTCGCACTTATCTTAGCAACTCTACTGCTTTTACCCCTTTGTGCCTGCGGCAAAAAGGCGTGCAATTCGGAGAACACAAACGCCGCGCTTTCCTCCGAACTGACCGCTGTTTTAAAGGATATGCACGAGAGCTACTTTCCCCAGACGGCGGGGTCATCCCTGACCGCCGCGAGGCTTGCCGCTCAGCTTGCCGACCTTTTTGCAAAATATAACCCAAAACCCGAAGAAATTAAATCGACGGTAAAAGCCTATTACGACACCCTCGACGCCGAGGGCAAAGAGCTTTTCGCTCAGCAGATAAACGATATCGCAGGAAGCTTTAACACTATCTCGGACGAAAACGCCCTGACCGTGCTTGAGGACGCGGGCTACACTCCCCAAAGCTACCCGTGGTCTGACGAAATCGGAACGCTTTTTGAAAGCCTTGCTATATAACAAAAAAGCAGTACCGCAAAAACGGTACTGCTTTTTAACTGATAAGTTTTTTAAGATGTAATATCCTGAATTTGACGCATAAGTGAATCCAACTCTTTGTCGGAGGGGTGCAACGAAACATTTATTCCCTGAAAGCGTTTAAACAATCCACCGTATTTATTCTGCGTTTTTTTCGCGCCGACAAAAACGGGTACTATTTTACCGCCGTTTTTTTCCGCTTTAAGAATCTTGTCAATGTGGAGCGTTTGCGTATCGGGGGAGTTAGGGGTAATAAGGAGTATCAAAAAACCGTCTTTACAGGCTTCGGAGATCATGTCTGATACCTGTTCTCCCCAATTTTTGCCGACCTGCAGCGTTTTACTGCCCAGTACAAGGTAGTCGGCGGCTTCAAGCTTTTCGGTTATTCTGTCCGCAAGTTTGGCGTCTTTTTGAACACGGGATACAAATACGGTTGTAGAAAGTTTAAATTTGTTTAAAATCGGTACGATCTTCGATTCAAAATCCTCATTTATATTAATCTCTTCTACTCTGGGCTTTTTATGCATTTTTCTGACAAAGTTTCTCTCCATTGTCACCCATTTGGATCGCTCTGCCGCAGGACTGTTGCAGTAGATAAAATTTTCTCTGGCGCTTATCTCGTGCTTTATTATCCTTTTGATGGTATTCGGCCTGTCGGTGCCGCGCAGATAAAGCATAATGGGATTGCAGCCGATATCCTCAAGATAATTTCGTACCCTTCGCACATTTTTTATATCCTCGTGGCTGTGCGAAAGAAAAATGAAACCTTTATCGGGATTGCTCATCTATACCACCTCTTTATTTTATTATAACCGCGTTATTTTGTGTTGTCAACAATTACGAAAAGCTCTGTTTTTTGTTGCAAAACGGACAAATTGGCTGTATAATAATCTTTAATGCTGAAAAGGAAAACGTGGTGTGCTATGCAAAAGAAATATTACAAATACATAATTATGGCGGTGCTGTCGCTTGCCTGCGTCATTTTTACGTACAACGACTATTTTTTATACAAAACCCCTATTTTAAAAATAAACCATATTGAAAACGAGTATAAAAAGACCAGCACCTATGGCGAGGACTACTACACCCAGACCATAACGGGAGTTATAAAAAACGGCAAATACAAGGGCAAAAAGATGACCTTTACCAATACCATGTCCACCTCGGGCGTGTACGGCGAGCAGGTGCACAAAAATACCGAGCTTTTCCTCGACCTTTCAAACGACGGCTCAAGGGTGGTGGGAATAGCAAACATAAAAAGAGACAAATATCTTGTCATTCTGCTTGTGATATTTTTGGATTTGATTATCCTTGTGGCGGGCAAAAAGGGTTGCAAGACCCTTATAAGCCTTTTTGGAAACATAATAATCTCGGCCTGCGCGATAATCTTTTTCAAAAACAACTTCAAAACGGTCAATATGCTGCTGCTCTACTTTTTTGTATCGACTTTATACATAGTATTTTCTTTGTACGTCACCAACGGCAAGAGCAGAAAAACCCTCGCGGCTATTGTTTCCTCTGTTGTTTCGCTGTTTGTATCCTTCGGACTTTCCTACGCCATTATAAAAATTTTCGGCAAGGATATCAATCTTTATATCTGGGCAATGGAGTACAACGACGCGGTGTACGACTACGAAAACTTCTTTTATGTAAGCGTTCTACTGTGCGGTCTGGGAGCTATCATGGATATAGCCATTACCATCGCCTCATCGCTTAGCGAGCTTATGGCAAAAGACCCGCACATCGAGGTGGGCGCCCTTGTAAAATCGGGCAGGGAGATATCAAAAGATATAGTCGGAACAATGACCACGGTAATGCTTTACACCTGCTACACGCCGATAATCCCCACCGTTCTGCTTGCCTTAAAGAACAGTATGCCCCTTATGCGCGCGCTTGATTTATACGGCACGCTTGAGCTTGTAATAATTCTGTGCAGCTGCATAAGCATTGTGCTTGCCATTCCGGTTTCGCAGTTTGTTTCGGTATTTATTCTAAAGCAGCAGTATAAAAAGGAGGCGGCAATATGAAATTAGCGTTTTTCTCGGTACTTTTCCTTTTGCTGCTTGCTGTGGGCGGCAGCAGAGGTGTAAAAACATTTTTCACCTTCTTTGGCAGCCTTGTGCTTATTGTCGCCTACGTTTTGCTTATGAGCTTCGGCATAAACGCAATTTTGCTGGCGGTTATAACCTGCGTTTTGGCGGCGTTTTTGTCGCTGTATGTGCTCAACGGCTATAACCCCAAGACAAAATCCTCCTTTATCTCGGTCATGACGGTGCTGGCGCTTGTCTTTGTACTCATTTATTCCATAGGCAAAACTGCCAATATCCACGGCTATTCCATGGAATCGGTGGACAGCATAGGCGGATTTACCTTTGACATCAATTACAGCATGGCAAATGTGCTTATCGGAATGTACCTTGTGTGCATAGTGGGCACGGTTATTGATACCTCGATATCGGTCTCCTCGGCAATGAACGAGGTGCTGGAAAATAACCCCGATATCAAGGACAAGGAACTCTTTAAATCGGGTATGAACGTCGGCGGCGATATACTTAGCACCACAATAAACACCCTGTTTTTTACCCTGGTAGGCACCTTTATAGGATTTTTCATGTGGCATTCTGGAGCTTCGGCGGAATTTATAATAAACTACAAGGTGTTTGTTTGCGACCTTATTCAGCTTCTCATATCCTTTATAGGCTCTATTTTAATAATCCCCATAACGGCGCACGTCGCCTCGCGTATTCTTTTGAATCAAAAACCGGTGGATATCCCGGGACTTAAACAGAGATTTAAACAGTCAAGACTTTACGCCCGTCTGCATCATATTTCACAGTAAAAAACCGGCTTGAGACTCCTGTCTCAAGCCGGTTTGAATTTTAATCTCAGTTCTGTCCTACAATCTCAAGAGCCTGATCCATGGCCTGCTTATACTCTTCGATATACGCGCCGACAACCGGTTTTACTTTGAGGATATTTCCCTCGCTGTCCACAAAATATGTGGTCGGGACAGCGGTAAAGTGCAGTTCGCTCTCAAAGGAGCTCCAAGGCTTGATTACGGGATAGGTAACGCCGGTCTCCTTGAGAATCTCAAGTCCGTCGGCAAGCCCCTCTTTTTCGTTGCCGTCGGTAAGTACGCCTATAATCCCGCACCCATTTTTTGCAAATTCGGCACCGAGCTTTTCAAGCTCGGGCATTTCGCGCACGCAGGGACCGCACCAGCTTGCCCAGATATTGACCATGGTGACCTTGTTTTTTGAAAAAAGCTCGGCGCTTGTCACCTTGTTGCCGTAAACGTCGGTAGTCTCAAACTCAAGCCTGCCCTGCGACGCTGCAATGCTTGTCGCTTCGGGATATACAAAATCAATGCTGCTTACAATAAGATCCTTATTGCACAGGGCCCTGTACTCCTCGGCAAAATCGCCCAGCAAGGCGTCCCGCGAGGTGTCCTTATCAAGCACAAGGTAATAGTCAAAACCCTCGTTTTTGCCTATTTTTTCAAGATCGTCCGGGTTTATATCCAGACTGAGCTCCATAAAGGCAGCCGCGGCTTCATCCTTTGTTATTTCTTCGTCCGCGCAGATTATCATCACTGGTGTACGCCAGACTTCTTCAAAACGCGTGGGATGCTCATCAGTGGGGTTTGCGGGGTCCATTATGCTGTTGTATTCATCGATTTCCGCTCCGACATAGAAGACAAAGCTGTAAAAAACGCCCTCTGTGCAGTTCAATGCGCCCGAATAATAGGTGATTACTCCCTTTGCGTCCTTGAACTCTTTGGGGACGGTCAGCATAATTCCTCCGTCCGAAAGATCCTTAACCTCACCCTTCGGCTTTTTTTTACCCTGGCAGCCTGCCATTGAGACAATCATCAATAGTGATAATAAAAGTGCTGCAATACGCTTTTTCATTTCATTCCTCTCCTTTTTCGATGTTTTTTATATTAAATTTTACGCCGCCGTACTCTTTAAGCGACGCCGTAAAGCGCAGAGCCTTCTGCGGACAGCCCTCTACGCATTCGCCGCAGCGTATGCACTCGGTGCTGTTGGGATTTTTTATAGGACTGACCTGCATTTTGCACTCGCGCGCGCACTTGCCGCATTCTACGCAGGATTGCTTATCAACCCTCAGCCGCAGAAAGCTGATCTTCTGGAACAGTGCGTAAAAAGCCCCCAGCGGGCAGATGTATTTGCAAAAAGGACGGTAAATAAATACCGATGAGAGCAAAAACACAATAAGTATTCCAACCTTCCACGCAAAAAGCCCGTGCGCCGCCCGCCGCAGGTTTTCGTCCAGCGCGGTAAGGGGCAATCCTCCCTCAAGCGTTCCCACCGGACACAGCCACTTGCAAAAATAGGGGTAGCTTACCGAAAACTCTCCCCGCAGAAAGAGCGGCAAAAGCACAACAAGCACCGCCAAAACGACATATTTGAGATACCGAAGAATTTTATCCGCCTTTTCGGGTACGGTCAGTTTTGGGGTGGGGATTTTATATAAAAGCTCCTGAATAAGTCCGAAAAGGCACAGCCAGCCGCACACAAATCTGCCGAGCAGTATTCCTATTATGCCCAGAAAACCGAGGACATAAAAGGGAAATTTGGGTCTGCGGGCGGCCAGCGAGGATTGCAGAGAGCCTATGGGACATGCTCCCACCGCACCGGGACAGGCGTAGCAGTTCATTCCCGGAACGCAGAAGCGCTTGAGCGGTCCCTGATATATTTTTCCCGTAATAAAGCCCGAAAGATGGCTGTTAAACAGCAGTCCCGCCGCCGCCTGAACTATCTTGCGCAGCTTTGAAATTTTCTTTTTCTTATCCAATGCCGCAGCACTCCAGACAAATTGCCGCCGCCTTGCGCAGTACCGCTTCGGCCTCGCCTCTAAAGGCTCCGTAAAGGCAGAAGGCCACCGCCGCCGTCAGCACGGCAAATCTTATTATGTTTAAATAACGCAGAATATTCATAGGCGTTCCTCCATGGCGTTAGCCGTATATTTCTATTATACAATCGGGGCAAAATGGTGTCAACAATATGAAAATCACAGCTTGATTTCCATATATCTACGGTATGTGGCAAAGCCCTGCGCTTCATAAAACTCCAGCGCTTCGCGGTTAAATTCCCACATATTCACCAATTGTTGTTACTTCATTCTTTCTTTTCGTCAATATTGTCACAATATTCAAAAAGGTATCCATGATAAGTTTTATGTTGCTTGATGGCATTTCGGATTGACCTACCGTTATTTTTTGAATCAGGTAATCCTAAATAAAGTGCAGCCTCGGTTGCGTTTTTAAAAGACTTTGAAATAGTTAAACAACAGACTGCTTTACTGCGCGTTCTAAATGATCGTCTTTCCCGGTCGCTATGCCCATCATAATTACACCAACCCAATTTTGTTCCCTGTCTAAGATATCTTTGAGTTACTTTATGGTTTATAGAAAAATACTCTGCAACGTCGTGGCTTGACATCTCTAATTGAGCACTATAAAACTCACATATTCTTTTTACAAAATTTTTTGTCGCAAAAACATCAATAGTATCCCAGTCAACATTTTCATCTGCGATATTCAAGCAAGTTAATAACCCCGATGAATTAATAGATTCTCTAATATAGTTTTTTTCTGACTTCCTGCAATCAATAACAAAGTAGTGGTCTATATTATTCTTGATGGCCAATTCATATTTGTAAATATCATTTTCTTTTTCCTTTTCTACTGAATGATTTATTCTTATAGGTTTTTCATAGTGCTGTGCTCCGTGCATTTCAATGATGATTGTTTCGCCGTTATATTCAACATACTCATCATATTTTTTTCCTTCAGACCATTCAAAAATTTTCTCAGGAGTAAACATAGCTTTAATTTGGTTTAGTAATGCATAAATAAATTTATTTGGGTAACTCCAGCTATCATTGCAAGGACAACAGAGACCGTTATAACAAACCGTGTCAATGCGTTTCTTTATTTCTTTTCCACAATCTGGACATAAAAATAGAGCAGTCTTTTTGTTTCCCTTTGTGCTATTACTGGGGATTGTTTTATCTTTAAAAAGTTTGGCAATGTCAGGAAGAATGGTTGAAATATCATTAACACCTTGTATTAGCTTATTTGGAATATGACCACAATTACTACAACCATCTCCCGATTTTAAACGACATTCAATAATCCATGCAATGTTTTCACAGTTTAAACATTTGTATTGATAGTATTTTCTATTTTGAACATAAGGCTTTTTATTACTCCTTTTAATCATTCTTGATCTATACTCTCGGTTTATTATCAATAGATTTCGACTGTTTGTATTAATCACATCCCCGACATCATAATAAAAATCTCCCAAAGCGCGCTTGTTACACTCTTTACAGCCGTGCCCATCCAATAATAAGTATGGAAAAGTTTCCCATGTGTTATTACAAACAGTACATTGGCATAATACCTTTTGTTTTGTCAATCCATTAAATGGCGAGAGTATAACAATACTTTTATTAACACTGTGCAATTCGGATAAAAACTCTTCTTCGGTTTTGATTCTTCTCAATATTAAAAGTCCTTTCGAACACCTTAAATTTATAAGTAAAGCAACACCATTTCAAATTTTAGAGAATCTATCAAGAACAACAAAAATTACAGCTTGATTTCCATATACCTTCTATATGTGGCAAAGCCCTGCGCCTCGTAAAACTCCAGCGCGTCCCGGTTAAATTCCCACATATTCAGTTCAATTCGGTCAAAGCCCCGGTCTTTTGCGTACTGACGGACAAAATCTATCATCTCTGCGCCGACCTTCTTTCGGCGCTCGTCCTCGTCCACGCAAAACTCGTCGATATCGAGAAATCGGCGCTCATACATAAAGGGATTTTCGGGCTTTATTATGTGATTGAGAACGGCAAAGCCGCAGATTTTGCCCTCCCGCTCGCAGACTATTATCTCCTTTTGCGGGTCGTCAAAAATCTCAAAGATATAATCGCTCAGCTCTTTGCCGAAGCCTTTTTTGAATATTTCGGGTTTTCCCTCGGCGTGCAGTTCGTTTACCTGCCGCCGCAGCTCGTTTACCCGCCCGAGCTCTTCAAATTTTGCAAAACGTACAGACATAATATATCCCCTTACACGCTGAAGGTTGCGGTTTTAACCTTTCTTATCCCACTTTCGTCCTGAACGTAAACACGCACATTGTAATTTCCCGCAGGGATATTCTCAAGAGCGACTGAGTTTTCCTCGGTATACGCACGGGAGAAAACCACCCTTCCCGCCGAGAGGACATAATAGCTGTAAAGAAGTCTTCCCTTTCCGCCGTGAGCCGTGACGGTTATTGAAGAAGCGTTTGCCGTGAGGGTGTCGATTTCAAGCTCCGATGTGACTTCGGCAAGCTCGCCGGTGCGAATGTTATCCACAAGAACATCGCCTGTGTACGTGCCGTTTGAGTTGAGAAGCAGCAGCCCGATGGAATTTACACTGTCGAGATCGGGCGCGGCATTCGGGGCAAAGCCGCCGCCCTCGGGCGATACGTCCGTGTCGGTAAGCGGCAGAATAACCGTGTTCCATCTGCCCGGCAAAATGAAATTGCCCACCTTTCCGCTCTCCGCCTGCTGCACGCCACCCACCGAGAACTTGGCGTTAAGCACAGCCGCGCCCTCGGGAATGTAAATATCGGCGGCAAGATAGCTTCCGCTAAGTGAGACGGGAGAGGGCAGATTGCAGCTCAGCCAGTACCACTCGTACTGTGTGTCAAAATTTACGGGAATACACAGCGATTTTTCTCCGTGCGAAGCGTTTTCGTTTGAAACGGATATCGCGCCGCCGTACCCGGGGTCGGACGTGTTCGGAGTAAAGAGGGTGTTTCCGTCCTCAAAGGAGAAAAGCGGCGTTCCCTCGACCGTCCCTGTGGCAAAGGGAGCAAATCTGCCGGTAAAACCGAACAGCCGCGCGTTTTGGCGTATGACCTCTATTACATCGGTCATGTGGGGGAATACGTCAAACGAATCGCCTGCGCTCCAGTTCCAGAAAACCGCCGCGTCTATGCCGTTTTCAAGGCATTTGTCAAAGCAATAGGAGAGATATTCGGCCTTGTGAACGGTATCTGCGCCGCTGTCCCCGAATTCCTCCATCAAAAGGGGCTTGCCTATCGAGCTGCAGAAAGCCGCGTACTCGGGCAGATTTGCCCACTCTCCCTCGCCCGAGGCGGGGTAAATGTGCAGCGCGCCGTAATCTATGTTTTCATAGCTCCAAATGCTCTTGTAAATCTCAAGTCCGGCCGAATCTTTGGGCGTTATGTGCAGAAGTCCGCCCGAGCTGATGAGGTGATTGGGGTCGTTTTCGCGCAGCCTGTCGGCAACGTAAAAGATGCTTGTCTCTATATCATCGGGCGAGCGCGAGGTAAAAAGTCCGTCTGACCAGTCGTTAAGATTGCCGCCGTAGCACACCGGCTCACCGGCAAAGGCGTAGGAAAAAATAGTCGGGTCGTCCCTGTAAACGATGCCGGTAAAGCAGTTGCGGCGGGCGCAGATAAACTCTATTATATCGC
The DNA here is from genome assembly GCA_017438505.1 of Clostridia bacterium. Taxonomy (GTDB): domain Bacteria; phylum Bacillota; class Clostridia; order Oscillospirales; family Acutalibacteraceae; genus RGIG2835. The sequence goes on from JAFRVM010000025.1 coordinate 14,328, forward strand.
TCCACAGCGGGAAAACCGCCGGGTCGTAGCTGTCGCGTCTGTCCGGGGAGTTATAGAGGAAATTGCGAACGGTTGAAATATCTAAAATGACCCGCATATCATTTTCGCTGCAGATCTTGATTATGTAATCGACCCGTTTCCACACGCTGTCGGAATAGAGCGCGTCATCGCCGCCGCCGTAAACGCCCTCCCAGATATCGACGGCGCGAATGAGCGTAATTCCGTTTGCCTTCGCTTGCTCAATAGCCGTGCGGATATAGCGGTAATCGGCGCTGTGGGCGGGATAAAGGCAGGTTCCGACAGCACGGTAGCGCTGACCGCCGGCGTAGAATATTCCGTTCCGGGCCGTCACAAGCTGCGAGGTCTCGGCTGCAGACGCCGGGCCGGAAAATACAAGCATTGTCAAAATAAGCAGCAAAGCAGTGATTTTCTTCATAATTTATCGCCGTCCTTTCTGGTTTCAGTGTACCCTTGCAGAGAGAAAAAGTCAATAATAATCGGACGGAAGGTTTTTGTTGAAATGGCGCATGTGACGGTGTAAAATAAAGGCAAAAAATGTACAAAGACTTGTTTGGAGGTCAGAAACGCAAACATGAAGCTAAAAAACAAATACTGCTCGGTCAATCTTGAAATTGATCCTGCATATTCCGTAGGCTCGGCGGATAATCGCAAGTACGATCTGACCTTTAATCCCGGGGAATATGGGCGCGGGGATTACTGCAAAACCCTTTGTTTTGATATTGACTGTTACAGCAGCCGATACACTGTCGCGCTGACGGGTGACGGGAGCTGTCAGGCTGAAGACTGCGCCGTTCTTGAAGAAAAAATCCTGTCCGTTTTGCTGGGCTGGGATATTATACAGTTTGATGTAAAAGCACGGCAGATAATAAAGCGCGCAACCGTTGATGTTTTCGGCTGCTGCTTCGGCGTCTTTAGGGTCGGTGACCGATATCTTATTTACGGAGAATGCGAAATTGCAATGCTCGATTCAAATTTTAATAAAATATGGGGTTTTGCAGGCAGGGATATCTTTGTTTCCGTCACGGGCAAAAACCCGTTTGTTATAAATAAAAATTCCGTCAGCCTTTATGACTTTGAAGATAACTACTACGAGGTTGATTTTAACGGCAAGGTTATTGTGGACAGACCTGCAGGGAAAAATTGATGGAATAGTGAAAAAAGTAACAGGTAAAAAGTAAAATCGGCAAAAGCTTTACCTTTTGTCGATTTTATGTCTATGTGGTACAAAAAAGATGGATCATTGTTTTTGATAGATGAATTCGGGCGCTTGGGAAACTGAATAAAACACAAAAGAGCTGCCGCATTCGATCTTATTAGACGGTTATTCGTTCTTAAGTTTTCAGTATTCATTTAGAAAATCCTGTCGCTTTAATGAATACTGAATACTGAATAATGAATAATAGAAAGTTGTACAATAAAAGTGGACACAAGGAAGAATGAATGATAAAATGCAAAACAAGAGGTGTTCACATGAAAAGGACGTACAGCAAAGAATTCAAAATCAAGGCGTGCGAACTGGTGCTAAAAGACG
>JAFRVM010000270.1 GCA_017438505.1 Clostridia bacterium
ATTACCTTCTGCCCTGCCGGTATCCTCATATCTTTTTAGAAAAAAACGAGGATGAGATACGGTCTTTAACGGTCGAAGAAGAACTTCCGCAAAAGTACGAAAACGACAAACGGCTTATATTCCCCGCATGTATGCCCCGCAATCCCATATCGGAAGCAGACCGTATGCAGCTATATAGGTATACGGGAGAGCTCAATTCAATAAAAGGACATTATACCGAAGAACTGGGGAATATAACAGAATTTGATATATCGGAGCTTTGGGGAGTCAACTGCCGTGTGTTCTATGTTGGAAGTATTGATGTCGCCCGGGTCGACGGCATCGAGGCGGTCGGTATGCCGATAGGCCTTTTCCACAAGGATATCGCCGCCGATGAGTACGAGCCCGTTATTCTGGCAGCCAAGGTCACGATAAAAACCGATAACGAGGCTTTGTGACGGCAGCCAAAGCATGCCGTACTGCCAAGAAAAAATATAATTTTTAAGGAAAGGTGATTTATATGACGCAGCTGATTAATATGATCAATATCAATGTAAATTCTGTTAAATACTGCGCAATATGCAAGCACTGGTACGACCCCACAAATGCATATATATAACCCGTTAACCCCATTATCGGAATGTGGAGAATAGAACGCAGCGCAAGCTGCCAATGTTTAAAGAAAACCAATGCCGAAACCAGAGCAACATTTACCTGTCCAAAATTTGAGCGTAAATATTTAGGTTCATAATTTAAATCTGATAATACCGCCACCTTAAACAAAAGGGGCTGTCGCATTAAGATTTTTTACAAAAATCAGCGAATAAGCCCCTTTTAACAATTTCATTAACATTATTAGCGTCGCAGACATTGTTTGAGCAGCTAAAGCTGCTCAAATCCCGTAGGGATTGCGCGAGCTTCAGCTCACGCAACTATATCCGCAGGCGGAAACCGCGTTTTCGCCGAGGAGAAAAACTTGATTTTTCATACCTCACAGGCATCAAGTGACAGCCTGCTGGCACGCAGTATGACTGCAAAATTGGCAAAAAACCTGTTTTTTGTCAGAGGGTGGAGCTTAATGCGACACCCTCTTTTTATGTGTATATATCAGCTTAAACTTGTTATAATACCGCTTACCGTTGCCGAACCAAGCTTTGTACCGTTATCCAAAATACCGCCTTTACCGTAATTTTGCTCGTCCGTTTCTCCGCTGTAAGTACCGCCCGAATATAAAGTATAAGCCGAACCTTTCTTAATATCCGACGAGCCGATAACGATGTTTTCAACCGCATTTTCGGGGATCATTGTCATTATTGCATTTCCGCTGCCGTCTGTAAGTGTAAGACGTGTGCCCGCAGCAATGCTTGAAGAGGAACCGCTCTGTTGTCCAGGTCTGTTTTGACCGCCGGGTCCGCCTTGATCTCCGCCCTGTGAACTGCTCATGCCGTAGGTAATAACATAGCCCGAAGACGAATTTGACGTAACGGACTGTGCCATATTTCCGCCGCCTCCGACTGCGAACAGATCGCCGCCGCTATATGCAAATGTGCCGTCAAAATCTATAGAACTGTTTGCCGTATTGCCCGATACGCCGTTTACTATAACCGTACCGCCTGTCATTTTTATACTTCCGTTTGAGTCTATACCGTCGCCGTCTTTTGTATTGACGC
>JAFRVM010000271.1 GCA_017438505.1 Clostridia bacterium
CTGCAAACATAAAAGGTCGTTTTGTCGTTTATCAAAGGATATTTGCTGTTATTTTGAAGCACTTCCACATTTACAAGAAAGGGCGGCTTTATAGACTTTACATCAGATATATTTTTTACGGCTATTGTGATATGCTCGGGAGGATTTTCGTATAACAGCTTTGCGAGCAGAAACATACAGTGACCGGTCGGATACTCATGCGCACGCGACGACATAAACTCCATCTGTCGGTCCGCAAGCTCCCGATATTTTTCGTTTTCTGTAAGCTGATAAAGTCTGACAAGATCATACGCCATCATTGAATTGCCGCTTGGTACAGCGCCGTCATAGGTCTCCCTGGGATTAAAAAACAGCTCTGTACTTTCGCACATACAATAGCCGCCCTCTTTGTCGGAAAATCGGCTGACCGCTTCATCGCAGATTTGCTCCGACAGTCTGAGATATTGCGAATCAAGTGTGCTGTTATAAAGCTCTATAAGGGCGGCTGTATAGTAGGCGTAGTCGTCGAGAAAAGCCTTGGCCGAATGCTTTGCGTTTCTGAAACTTGCATACATTTCACTGCCGCAGCGCATATTTTCTTCGGTAAACCTCTGCGCATTGAGCGCGGCAAGCAAATACTTTTCATTTTTTGATACCCTGTATAATATCGACATCGCCGCAATCATCATTGAGTTCCATGAGAGTAAAATCTTATCGTCAAGATGAAGCGGCGATCGTTTTTTTCTGTAATCATAAAGCTTTTTCAGTTCCTCGTCAAAGTCCGAGGAAAAGTGGCCGCTTCGGAGAAGATTGGGTATATTTGCTCCGTCGCAGTTTCCCCGCCGGGTAATGTCATATTCCTTTGAAAACGGCTCTGCCCTGCTTCCGAGTATCTGAGTTATCTCATCAAAAATAAAGGTATAGTATTTGCCTTCTATTCCCTCACTGTCGGCGTCCTGAGCGGAGTAAAAACCGCCTTCATCCGATGTCATTTCCCTTAGCACGTAATCGGCGGTTTTCAGACAGGTATCAAGATATATTCTCTTTCCCGAGATGTGATACATCGCCGCGTATGCTATTATCAGAAGCGCGTTGTCGTAAAGCATCTTCTCAAAGTGCGGGACGAGATAATACCGGTCGGTCGAATAACGTGAGAAGCCGCCTCCGACATGGTCGAAAATGCCGCCTTTGCGCATTTGCAGTAAGGTTTTCTCAGCCATTTTTCCTGCGTCGTTGTCTTTTTTTAGCCTTGCGTGCATCATAAGAAAAAGCAGATTATGCGGGGTCGGGAATTTCGGTGCGCGTCCAAAGCCGCCGTATTCGCTGTCAAACAGGCGTTTAAGAGAATTTACAACCTCATCGGGGAGATTTGCAGAGTCTGATGTTTTCTCGGCGTTTTCTGCCTGTTTTATTTTTTCGGTTATCAGTGCGGCAGACCTCAAAAGCTCATCGCGGTTATCACGCCACTGCTCGGCAATAGCGGACAGCACGTCGCTAAAGCCCGGAGCTGAGTACCCCGACTTAGGCGGAAAATAAGTTCCCGCAAAAAACGGCTTCTTGTCCCATGTCATAAATATGCTCATAGGCCAGCCACCGCCGCCGGTCAGAGCCTGACAGACGGTCATATACACGCTGTCTATATCTGGACGTTCCTCACGATCCACCTTGACGCAGATGAATGAATCATTGAGAATTTTGGCTGTTTCGGCATTTTCAAAGCTCTCGCGCGCCATGACGTGACACCAGTGACAGGTGCTGTATCCGACGCTGAGAAACACCGGCTTATCCTCCGCTTTTGCCCTCCTGAAAGCCTCATCGCACCACGGGTACCATTCCACGGGGTTTTCGGCGTGCTGAAAAAGATACGGACTTGATTCGTTTGCAAGATGGTTGCTCATCTTCCCGCTCCTTTCAAATCACCGTTTGCCGGATTATCCAGAACCTTGCCCTGCGAAGAAAACCGTGATCCGTGGCAGGGACAATCCCATGTGTGCTCGGCTTTATTCCATTTGAGCGCACAGCCGAGGTGAGGACATCTTTTAGATGTCGGAGTAAGCAGATTTTTAGTCGATTCAAAGCCGTTTACAAGTAACTGCGGTTTGAGTATACTTCTTGACGGGTCGAACACCTGCGCGTATTCGGAACGCCTGCCGAGAACCGTTTCGCTAAGGATCATTGCCGATACCATCGCCAACGTCATTCCCCATTTATTAAACCCTGTCGCTGTAAATAAATTAGGCGTGTGCTTTGAATAATGCCCGATATACGGGATCTTATCAAGGCTCATGCAGTCCTGCGCCGCCCAGTGATATACCTCTTTTGCCTGTGGAAAGGTCTGCCTTGCAAATTTGCGAAGGGCCTCCCAGCCGCATCCGTTTTTACCTGTTCGGTGTCCGCTCCCGCCTACAAAAAGATAACTTCCGTAATTTCTAAGCGACATTCCGCCGCTGTCATTGTCAACATACATTCCGTCAACCCTGCCGGCGTTTTCAAGAGCAATAACATACGAGCGGTGCTGATACATTTTCAAAAAATACAACCCGTGCTTGTTTATAAACGGAAAGTGGGTAGCAACAATAACCTTATCGGCTCGTATTTTATACTTATCGGTCACAGCCGTCGTGCCAACCATTTCTCTGACAAAGGTATTTTCGTATATTTTCAAATCTTTTGCTATCGCCGCAAGAAATTTAAGGGGATTAAACTGAGCCTGCCGAGGGAACATGACCGCACCGACGTTTTTTATGGGAATGTCCGCTTTTTCGCAAAGAACAGCGCTGTATCCGATTTTGTTCAGCGCGCTTATTTCCTCCTCCAAAATCTGACGGTCGCCTGTGCTGTACACATAATTATCGCTAACCGTGTAATCGCAGTCGATACTTTCGCACAGCTCGGCGTATTTGTCAAAAGCGGCGCAGTTTGCTAGCAAATACTGCTTTGCCGCGCCGGCTCCGGAGGTTTTCAGTATTTTATTATAAATCAGACCGTGCTGAAATGTTATTTTCGCCGTAGTGTTTCCGGTTATTCCCGAACAGATTTTTTCTTTTTCAACCAGAACATAATCCACGCCTTTTTGCCCCAGAAAAAAAGCGGTAAGAATACCGGCTATACCCCCGCCGATAATAAGGACATCTGTTTTTATGTCCCTGTCAAGAGCCGGAAACCGCGGCATTTCGGCACTTGCCTTCCAAATCGATTCCATGCAATTCTCCCCGCAATCAAAATGATTCCTGATACTTCTATTATGACATTCGGGGAAGATATTATTCGGTTTGCCGTTCAAAATGGCTAACTCCATGAATACCGCCTATAATAAAAATCATAAAACACCTTATCTTATTCTCCGAATCTTATTTCAGGGTAAAAGCAGGACAAAGCGACGGCGTTGCTGGTAGCGCCGTCACGGACTCACATCGGACGGCAACGCCGACCGTTATGCGGTTTTTGCAGATTCGATGATGGGTGCCACCCCGGGGTCGTTTTTCGAGCTTTGGTGTCAAAAAAGGGGTTGTCAGTATCCGTTTTGCGCTGTTTTACAGGAAAAACCACGGCGCAGCCTGTTGATGTATTTCTAAATAAAGGAGGTTTTTATGGATTCACCCGATATGCAGAGGATTAGTCTTTATCTGCCGAAAAAACTTATTGAAAGAGCTGACCGCACGAAGGAAGAATGCGGCTTTGCCTCCCGCAACGATTTCTTTGCGCGGGCGGTAGACAACTTTATTGCCGATCAGCTTCTGTCAGATGAGGAAATTAGCAGTGCACTTAATGAAAAACTGTCTCGTGCCGTACATGCGCTCTCGGAGGACAACTCAAAAGCTATCTCAAAAGGTTTGTTTCGTTATGCGGTGCAGCTCGAAATAGTTGTTCAGATACTCTCGCAGCTAAGTGATTTTGATGACAGCGAAATAGATGACATGCGCCGCAAGGCTATAAACAATGTCAGGCGTACAAGAGGAAAGATTTCTCTGGAGGAAATCATGCGTGGTTACTACAACGAAAAATAAAGTTCGATTCTCGCTGGATATTTCAAAACGGTTGTGGTATATATTTGTGTTGCGAAAAGAGGTGAAACGCTATGGCAAGAAAAAGACCCGACGGAGACGGGCTGGTAAGAAAACGCAAAGACGGACGCTGGGAAGGACGTATCGTCATCGGTCACAAGGAGGACGGCACGCCTATCTTCAAATCGCTCTTCGCAAAATCACAAAAGGAATTGATGCCGAGGCTCCACAGCGCAATCGAGTGCTACCGCGACGCGGATCTGAGCGAGCAGGGCAACATAACGCTGAGCGAATGGATCGAGCAGTGGATTAAATCCTATGCAGAGCCGACGCTGCGCAAAAGTACCGTGCGCGGATATCGCAGCGACGTGCGGCGGCACATAATTCCCGCGCTGGGAAGCAAAATGCTGCGCTCGATAACGCAGCGGGACGTGCAGAAGTTCTATAACGCGATGGGACGTAAGACATACCGAGCAAACGACGGAAGTGAGCGCCGCCTTGCCGATGCCACCGTGCGCGGAGTCCACATGCTGCTCCACGAGATCATGGAAGCAGCGGTGCGCTCCCGTCTAATTGTTCAGAACCCGACGGATGGAACGGTGATTCCCAAACTGGGCAAACCGCCCATGAAGATTCTCAACGAAGAACAGCTCGACAGGTTCATGGAAGCCATTCGCAACGAGCCGCTGTGGTACGATTTCTTCTACACGGAGATTACGACTGGGCTTCGCCGAGGCGAGATCTGCGGACTCAAGTGGTGCGACCTCGACGAGACGAGCGGAACGCTGAAAATATGCCGCTCCATCCACGCGGTCCCCGGCGGAACGCTGGAGGTCGGCAATACAAAAACCGAAAAAGGTACGCGCACAATCCTGCTGCCGCCCAGCACGCTCCATGTGCTCAAGGAACGGCACAATACGGCGCTGACCGAATGGATCTTCCCCAGTCTGCTGGAGCCGGAGAAACCAACGGCGCCAAGCGCGACGTACCATCGGCTGAAGGTAATCCTAAAAGACGCAGGTCTGCCGGAAATTCGCTTCCATGATCTGCGGCACACCTTCGCTACCCACGCCATGCTCAGCGGCGAGGACGCAAAGACGCTCACAGGCATTCTCGGTCACACCAACGCCAGCTTC
>JAFRVM010000272.1 GCA_017438505.1 Clostridia bacterium
AAATTATCGTTTAGATACCAAAGGATACCTTCAGGAATAAAATATTGCTTTTCGTCAATCATGCCGTAACAGTAATATTTCCCGTCCGAAGTTATTTCTCCATTACCTTCAGCAAGAAAAGTTCCATTGTTTTCGATAAAAAAACCTCCTATCAAATGGCTGTCTCCAATTTTAATATATACATTAGGTATTCTGTCTACAGCGCAATGCCCAGCCTCGTGCTTACTTGCATCCCAATGCTTGAAAGCGTCGATTATCACGTTTTTTTCTTTTTCCGATAAAATCTTTACCACGTCATATCCCTGTTTTTCGTTTAAAACAAGAATTGAAAATTCCTCGTTTTCGTGACCTTCAAAAAGAGGATTTCCCGCCACCTCGGTCTCAACGTCAGATTTTTGCCACTTTTCCGGATTGAGACATGAGCAGATGCATGAAACTGTCAAAAGAATTGTTAGCATTATTATTAAAACTTTCTTGTTTTTCATTTTTTTCCTTTCGTCATTAATAATTCGAAAGCATTTAAAACCCATTTTGCCGGATTCGGTGAAACAATATGGCCTGTGCTCCAAAGCTTTGCTCTGATTTTACTGCCCTGCCCGAACAAGGTGCTCCTTCCATTTTTTTGAGGTTTGCTTTTTTACGAAGCTGATATTATACCACTTGTGTTATGACTTGTCAACTTTGATGAATAAAAAATAGTTGACAGAACACAGCTTTTTCAAGCTTTCACCTATTAGACGATAAAAACACAAAAAAATTAGCGGTTTTTCGAAATTTTTTTGAAAAAATCCGATTATTTACAGATTGTTCATAAATCCGGCGCAAATTTATTAAGCGGATTTTATCTTAATATTCGGTATTTCGCCTTTTTGCCTTTACTTTTCATACAAAATGTGGTATAATATAGATGGCAGATACTAAAAGTTGTGTCTGATCCTTCAGACAGAAAGAGGACAAAGGAAATGAAATGTCCGTCGTGCGGATACTATGATACAAGGGTCGTCGATTCGCGGCCGACAGAAAACGAGGCCATACGCCGCCGCAGGCAGTGCCGGAAGTGCGGATACAGATTTACCACTTACGAAACCTATGAGGTGGACGAGAAAAAGCGCCTTATCGTCATAAAAAAGGACGGAACCATGCAGATGTTCGACAGGAACAAGATCCTTATCGGACTGTTTCAGGCATGCTATAAACGCCCCGTGACGAAGGACACGATAATTCACATGGCTGCGGATATAGAGGACGAGCTGATGGCACGCGGCGGCAACGAGGTCACGAGTGACGAAATCGGCCGTCTCGTCATGGAAAAGCTGCGCCGCACCGACGATGTGTCATACGTGCGGTTCGCGTCGGTCTACAGAAAATTCGCGGCGGTTCAGGATTTCCGGACCGAGCTCGACGAGCTTGAAAAAGAGGAAGGCAAATGAGAAAGCTGTTTCCGTATCTCAGGGACTACAGACTCGACTGCGTGCTCGGCCCCGTGCTCAAGCTGCTTGAGGCCGCGCTTGAGCTCGCGGTGCCGTTCTTTATACTGAAAATAACCAATATCGGCATTGCCGGCAGCGACCGCGGATATATCCTCACGCTGATGGGAATACTCGTCGCCATGGGTCTTGCCGGGCTTGTGTTCTCAGTAAGCGCGCAGTATTTCTGCGCCAGAGCCGCCTGCGGCTTCGGGGCAAAGGTGCGTGAGGCGCTGTACGGGAAGATATTCACGCTTTCGTTCGACAGGCTTGACGACATGGGCGCGTCGGGCATTATAACCCGCATGACCGGCGACACCGATCAGGTGCAGAACGCTGTCAATCTTTCCCTGCGGCTGCTTCTGCGCGCGCCGGTGATAGTTTTCGGCGCGCTTGTTCTCGCCTTTACAGTCAACGTAAAGGGGGCGCTCGTGTTCTGCGTAATGATTCCGCTTCTGGCGGCGGTGATATTTGCGGTCAGACTTACCACTTCGCCGCTTCACGGAAAAATACGCGCCGAGCTTGACGGCATGACGCAGATAACCCGCGAAAACCTGTCCGGCACGAGGGTCATACGCGCGCTCTGCAGGGAAAAAGGCGAAAACGTCCGCTTTTCGTCCGCCGCCGGCAGG
>JAFRVM010000273.1 GCA_017438505.1 Clostridia bacterium
AATTAGCACTCCGTGATAAAACTTCTTTCCGTTGGGTGAAATAGAAGCTCCGGGAGTAATTCCGCAGAGTCTGAGCTGCTCATTGAAAGCGGCGCCGCCGCTGCTGCCGACTTGAATATAGGCGGTATGTCTCATGACGTTGCTCGGATAACCCTGAGCCTCGCCGAACCTTTCCATTCCCGAAGTTACCTTGCCGTATGAGACCGCAAAAAAATCGTTTTGCGGATTTCCGATACACATTATGCGGTCGCCGATTTTCGGGTCGGAGTCGGCTAATTCTGCAACCGACAGTTCTTCATCGCAGGAGAAACGTATGACGGCAAGATCGTCCCTGCTGCTTTTATACAGTACCTCCGCATTATACATAGACTCATAGGTTTCCTGGGAAAGAACGCTGAAATCTTCAAGACCGGGAATATTATCCATTTTCATTTCGGTGTTTACGGTAAAAACAATAAGCTGAGAATCCGGTACGCTTACAACATGAGCGGCGGTAAGCGCATAGTACATTCCGCCCTCTTTTTTTATTATTACCCCGCTGCCGCATTCGCCGTAGGATGTATTCCCGTCCTTTTCCGTCTTGGAAAATATGCCGATATTCGATGACAGCAGATCAGTCTGCTCAAAAGCGGTCTTCATATCATCATAAACAACATTCCGGTTATCGTTATTATCCGAACAACCCGAAAGAAGTACGGTCATAATCATCAACACTATAATTGACAGTTTTATTGCGTTTGTGTTTTTCATAATATATCTCCTTTAAGTGTTTTTATAGCGGTAGTATATCATATTTTACGGCCGATAACAACGAGAAAAAAACTCTCTTGCCATGGTCAAAATCAGTTTTTGGCAATTGGTGTAAGGTATTTCAAAAAACTTGAAAAAGCCATAGTATTCTGTTATACTATATCTAAATAACTATTTTTAGTATGATGGGCAGGAATATTTTGTTTATGAAAAAGGTGCTTATTATCGGAGCGGGTCCCGCGGGTATTACGGCGGGATACGAACTGCTTAAAAACCGTGAAGGCTTATCCGAAAGCTACGAGGTAATTATATTAGAGGAAACAAATGAAATAGGCGGTATTTCAAGGACGGTCAAGTATAACGGAAACCGCATGGATATAGGCGGACACCGCTTTTTCAGCAAGGATGAAAACGTGGTGCGCTGGTGGGATGAGATTATGCCAAAGCAGGGCGCTCCCGCCATGGACGATAAGATCCTCGGCAGAGATGTAGCGGTTGCAGCCTCAGGCCCCGACCCTGACAGCGAGGACAGGGTGATGCTCACCCGAAACAGAGTTTCGCGTATTTATTATAAAAGAAAGTTCTTTGATTATCCCATCAAAATGAGCTTTAATACCATAAAGAATATGGGATTTATCACAACGATGGGGGCGGGCTTCAGTTATTTAGCGTCTGTGCTGCACAAAAGACCCGAGGATTCCCTTGAGAACTTTTACATAAACCGCTTCGGCAAAAAGCTCTATTCAATGTTTTTTGAGGGCTACACCGAAAAGCTGTGGGGCAGACACCCTGCGGCAATCTCGGCCGACTGGGGCGCGCAGAGGGTCAAGGGACTCTCTATTGTCGCCATTATTAAAGATATCGCGCGAAAAATTCTGCCCAAAAAGGAAAACGCAAAGGTGGAGACCTCTTTAATTGAGGAGTTCCAGTACCCCAAATACGGCCCGGGACAGCTCTGGGAGACCGCAGCGCAGGAGTTTGTAAATATGGGCGGCCGTATTTTGACAGGGTGTAAGGTTGTTGGCATTCGCACAAAGGGCGACGCTGTTACCGAGGTTATTTATGAAGAAAACGGTGTGAAGAAAAGTCTCAGCGCCGATTATTACATTTCTTCTATGCCAATAAAGGATTTGGTTGCAGGCATGAACGATGTCCCCGCCGAGCAGGCGAAAATCGCAGCGGGACTTCCTTACAGAGATTTTGTCACGGTCGGTCTGTGCGTCAAAAGAATCAATCTTAAAAACGAAACCAAGCTTAAAACCCTGCAAAATATTGTTCCCGACTGCTGGATTTACGTTCAGGACGTCGGCGTAAAGCTCGGAAGGATTCAGATATTCAACAACTGGTCGCCCTATCTGGTCGCAAAACCCGAAGAGACGGTCTGGCTGGGACTCGAATATTTCTGCGCCGAGGGCGATAAGTACTGGAACATGAGCGAGAGCGAGTGGGTGGATTTTGCCGCCGGAGAGCTTATATCCATGGGCGTTATCTCCGATAAGAGCGTTATTCTGGACGCCCACAAGGAGTGCGTAAAAAAGGCTTATCCCGCATACTTTGACACCTATTATGAGATAGATAAGCTGATAGGTTATCTTGACGGCTTTAAAAATCTTTACTGCGTCGGACGCAACGGTCAGCACAGATACAACAACATGGATCACTCCATGGTCACGTCCTTTGAGGCGGTTAAAAATATCAAAAACGGCGTGACCGATAAGAAAAATATCTGGAGCGTCAACACCGAGGAGGAATACCATGAGGAAAAGTAAGCAGATGCTTGACCGGTTCCAAACACAGATGGGACTTTCATCAAAAAAAGAGAAAAAACTGTTTTGGATCGCCTTTTTACTTTTGGTCTTTTATGTTGAGTTTGTGGTATACGGACAGAATTATGTTCTCGGTATGAAGGAAAAGGCGCTTGTTCTTTTAAATGCTTTGCTTGTTGTGCCCGCCTGTTTTTTGATTGTGTATTACTGCGGTAAAATCAAAAACATACCGCTTGCGGTCAAAAAACTCTCGGGTCAGGATAAAAAATACACCGCGCTTATATTTTGCGGCGTATTTGCCGTTACCTTTTTGATTTATTTTCTCTGGATGCGCGTCTACTGGCCGGGTCCCTTCTCACAGGACTCGCTCGACCAGTACGCACAGGCGATAAGCGGCTCGTATAACAACTGGCATCCGGTCATCCATACATGGCTGTTTTTCAGCCTTCCGTATTCAATTTTCAAAACACCTGCGGCAATCGGCTGTATGCAGATTATGTGGTTTAGTCTGGCGATAACCTATCTGCTTTTTGTACTGTATAAAAACGGCTGTCCCAAGCTGTTTTTGGTTTTTTCCTGGCTGTACATTACTGCAAATCCCACAAATACAAACGTTATGCTTTTTCCGTGGAAGGACAGCGCGCTTGCTATTTTCGCAATTGTTCTGTTTGCTCAGATTATAGAGATTTATGTCTCCCGCGGCAAATGGCTGGAAAAAACCTCAAACCTTGTTGCTTTTTCGGTTATATCCTTTTTGGCGCTGGGCATGAGACATAATGCCGTTTTGCTTATTGCCCCTATATTTGTTATTCTATACTGTCTGTTTAAGACTCTGCGAAAAAAGGTTCTTATCTCGGCGGCGTCGGTTGCGCTTGCGACTGTTGTTTTTCTCGGTCCTGTTTTGTCGATTGCGGGCGTTCAGCGTCCCGATAAGCGGCTTTTGGAGGTCGCGGGTTTTCCGCTTACCGTGCTTTCGGATGTTTATGTAAAAGACCGCAGCTCTTTAAGCGGAGACGCGCAGGAATTTATGGACTCTCTTGCCTCGCCCGAACAGTGGGAACACTATATGCCGGGCAACTTCAATTCAATAAAGTGGGATATTTTCTTCGGAGATCTCGGCAAACAGGTCGATGATGAAGGCGCTGTCAATATTTTAAAATACACTGTCCAGGCGGCAATTAAGCGTCCTCGCTATGTGTTTGAAGCGTTTTTGGGACTTACCCATACGCTTTGGCGGTTTGACGGCCTCAACAACTGGAATTACCGCTACGAGCTTACAAATAATGACTACGGACTGACATATCAGGGAAACCGTAAACTGCGTACAATTGCCGAAAAATATACCGAAATGAGCGACGGATACTTTACAAAGTATTTGTTTAACTATCTGGGTGTGATAATTCTTGTAATGCTCTTTATGGCGGTTTCCCGCATGGGTCGCGGCAACTGGCCCAAGGTGCTCATAGTGCTTGCGCCATTTGTTTATAACCTTGGTACTATGCTTTTGCTTTCCACGCCTTACGACACAAGGTTTTTCCATTTTAATTACCTTATAGTAATCCCGATTCTGTATATCATTCTTGTTAAATTGCCCCCGCGCGAGACAGAAGAATATTAAAACAATCAAGACCGCTTACCGTGTAAACGGCAGGCGGTCTTTTGCAAAAAAAGAGCTATACTGTATGCAATAACAGCCGCAGAAAGGAGAAACGCAAAATGCTGTTTCAAACGCTGGATAAACTCAAGCGGCAGTCGATACTTGCCGCCATTCTGCTTATGGCTCTGGGTATAGTTATACTTATTTGCCCGGAATCTTATATCAACGCTCTTATAGTTGCCTCGGGATATCTGATGATTATTTTTGCAATTGTCCGTATCCTCGATTTTATTGCAGGCAAAAAGGCGCTCATACATTATGTTCTCTTTACCGGCGCGCTTATTGTTGCAATTTTAGGATTTTTTATCCTTATATACAGTGAAGACATTTTAAAATCGCTGGGGCTGCTGTTTGGTTTTGTGCTTACCCAGGACGGCCTTTTCATTCTGCTGAACGCACTGATTTTTGCTCGCCGTTCCAACAGGCGCGGCTGGTGGGTGCTTATTATTCTTTCGATTGTTCTTATAGCCCTCGGGGCACTTATTTTCTTTAATCCCTGGTGGGAGACGCCTGGGCTGCTTGTGAAGATTATCGGCGGCGCACTGGTATTTTCAGCGCTTGCAAACGTGCTGATACTTATATGGATTTGGCCGTTTAAAAATGAGGAGGAAGGTGATGAAAATGCCGAAAAATAATAAAAATGAAAAAGCCTGTCGCACTAACGAGCAAATGAGCGCAGAAATGAAGCAGCTGCTTGACAGTGAAATCAATGCGGCAAACAGGCGGGAGAAGCATCGTCTTGCCGAAATGCTGGCGATATTTGCAAAGCACAACTTTTATATAAACGGCTTTACACCGACCGAATTGCGGACTACTCTTGAGGATCTGGGTCCTACTTATGTCAAGATGGGACAGATAATGTCCAGCCGAGTCGATATTCTGCCTCAAAGCTACTGTAAAGAGCTTGAAAAGCTCCGACAAAATGTAAAACCGCTTGATCCGGCGGTGGTAAGAGCGGTGATTGAGCAGGAAACGGGCAAAAAGATTGAAGATATTTACTCCGAATTTGACGATAATCCTCTTGGATCGGCGTCCATTGCACAGGTTCATTACGGTGTGCTTAAGGACGGGACACGGGTTGTTACAAAAGTTCAACGCCCTCTTATAGCCGAGATGATGCGTAAGGATTTTGTGCTCCTTAATAGGATTGCCGGACTTATTAACGCTGTCGGTGAGGAATCGGACGGACAGTTTATTGATTTTAAGTCGGTCATAACCGAGCTTGAGAAGGTTACCGCCGATGAGCTCGATTTTCTAATTGAGGCAGAAAACACCCGTTTTTTCAAGGAAAACTGCATAGAAAACGATGAGCTTATTTCCTGTCCTGCGGTTATTGACGAGCTGACCTGCGAGCGGATATTTACCATGACATATATCGACGGCTGTTCGATTGCCGATACAGAAAGGTTACTGGCCGAGGGGTATGATCTTGAAAAACTGGGCAGCATAATAGTTGAAAACTATATCCATCAGATTCTTGACGTCGGAACATTCCATGCCGACCCGCATCAGGGAAATATAATGGTCAGCGGCGGAAAGCCTTACTGGATAGATTTCGGAATGATAGGGCATATTACCGGAAAGGATATTGACCTTTTGCAGACGGTGGTCAAGGCGTTTCTTGAAAATGATGCCGACGCTTTTGTAAACGCTGTTATAGGACTTGGCGCGGCTTCGGACAAAACCGACCGGGCGGCTTTTACTAAGGACGCGGAGGTTTTTATCAAAAAATACATGTCGGCAAAGAGCGTGAGCGACATCAATATGATCGAAGCTATCAATGAAGTTATGGCTATTGCAGCAAAAAATCATGTTTCGATGCCCGGAAGGTTTACAATACTTGCCCGTTCGGTCACCACCATTGAAGGGGTTATTGAACAGCTTTGTCCCGAGCTGAATATATTCGGCCTGATCTATACAAAACTCAAGAAGCGTATGAAACAGAATTTCAGCCTTAAACGTACGGCTTTTGAAAAAAGCAGGGATATTATAGAAGCGGGTAAAAAAACAGTAAAAATTCCGGTGCTTGCTTCGGAAGCTCTAAACGACATTGTTAAAGGAAAATTGAAGCTTAATATGGAGCTTACCGGCTACGATGAGCCGCTTGACAGGATAGGACACTTTGTTAAATATACCGTGCTTACCGTTGTCGCATGTGTGCTCTTCCTCGGTTCCTGTATACTGTGCTCTGTCGACCTGAAGCCGACCGTCTCAAACGGCATGCCGCTTTTGTGTGTAGTCGGATTTGTCTTTTCAATTGCACTTGCGATTTTCTCAATTAAAAAGCTCAAATAAAGAGATTATACAACAAAATATAACAGGAGCTTTTGAACTTCGATTCAAAGGCTCCTGGTTTTTTATGGTTTTATATTAATGCCACATAAAAATTTAAAAGAATGATACTTTTTTATTGACAATGTTAAAAGCAAGTGATACACTTATGATAGAAAGAATATAAAAATGATAGATAAACTATCATCTTGTGGGGCGATATTAAAATGACATTAATGGACGCAAAACGTAATTTTGTTGTAGATACTGCAATAAATCTGTTTAAGGAGAAAAACGTTTCGGCTGTTACAATTAAAGAGATTGCAAAGGCCTGCGGACTTGGCGAGGCTACCATTTACCGTTATTTTTCCGGCAAACATGAGCTTGTTGTCGCCTGCGCGCTTAAACTTCAGGCACAGACCGAAAAAATGTTTGTAAAGTGCAACCCCGACAATGAGGTTGGCTACAAGGCTATTGAAAAGTTTTACCTTGTTTTTCTGGAGACCTTTAAAAACAAGCCGTGGCTGTATCGCTTTTTAAGTGACTTTGACGCCTATTGCGTCAGTGAAAAAATTGAAAATCTTGACGAGTACGCAGATAATATGGACAGATTCAAAGCTGCGTTTGCTGTTGCGTACAGTGCGGGAGTCAAGGAGGGCAGCGTGCGTGATGTGGGGGACATTGATCTTTTTTATTACTCTACAACCCACGCGATTTTATCTCTTTGCAAAAAGCTTGCCTCGGGAGAAGGTGTGCTGCGGCAGGACAGGGATATTGATAAATATGCCGAAATAGAGACCCTTGTTCGCATCATTTTATTGTCGTTAAAAACCGCGGTCTGAAGCGGTTAAATATAATATTTGAGAGAAGGAGGGAAATATTATATCAGACGTAATATTTCAATAATGCAATGAAAAGATTAAGTAAAGGTCAAATGATAATTTTCGCCATTGGCCAGCTCGGCTGGTCAACATTGAGCGGACTGATCAACGCATGGCTGGTTACATTTTATCTGCCCACACAGGGAGATATTGAGGCCGGCGCAGTTCAGTTCATTAAGCCCGGACTTGTTGTGTTCGGATTTTTGACCATCCTCGGACTTATAACCGCCGTCAGCAGAGTTTTTGACGCAATTACCGACCCTCTTATCGCAAATCTGAGCGACCGCAGCAAAAACAAACGCGGCAGAAGAATTCCCTTTATGCAGAAGGCCGCCCTGCCTCTCTCGCTCGTAACCGTCCTTTTGTTTTGCGCGCCCATAAACGCTATAAGCAGCATTAACATTGCGTGGATCTCCGCATTTATTCTGCTTTTCTATTTGTTCATGACAATGTACTGCACACCTTACAACGCCCTTATTTCCGAGTTTGGAAAAACCCAGGACGATAGAATGTTCATTTCCACCGCTATATCCCTTACATTCTTTGTAGGCACTCTTATCGCGTACACTCCCTTTGTTTTCTCGGGTATGCTGCGCGAATCCTTCGCTTTCAACTGGAGCTACAGACTTTGCTTTATTGCTATAGCAGTATTTGCATGCATAGCAATGCTTATTCCCACCTTCTTCCTTAAAGAAAAAGATTTTGTCGATACCAAGCCCTCAAACGCAAATATGTTCAAATCTCTTGCGGCTACATTTAAAAACAGAGATTTCCGCGTATTTGTTGGTTCCGATATCATGTACTGGATCGGTCTTACACTTTTCCAGACAGGTCTGCCTTTCTTCGTTAAGGTATCAATGAATCTTGACGAGAGCTACACCATGATTTTTATGGGCGGAATGACCGTTCTTTCGGCAATCTTTTATCCCTTTGTTTCGGGTATGGTTCGCAAGTTCGGCAAGAAGAAGCTCACAATCTGCGGTTTCCTAGGACTTGCGCTTGCATATCTTATCACAGCTATGATAGCTTACATAGATCTTCCCGGTATTGTTTTCGGCGTAGCTATCTGCGTTATTGCCGCCTTCCCGATGGCTCTTCTCGGAATTATTCCCCAGTCCATTGTTGCCGATGTATCAGAGGCCGACGGTATCGAAACAGGGGAGAACCGCGAGGGTATGTTCTTTGCCGCCCGTACCTTTGCAATGAAGTGGGGACAGTCCATTGCAATGCTGGTGTTCACATCTCTTGCAATTATCGGTACGGCACAGAACAAGAATTCCAACGAGATTACCGCGTCTCCCGAAGGTCTTACAATAGTAGCCTTTGCGGCGGTTGTCTTGTGTGTGCTCGGCGCTCTGATTCTTGCCGCCTATAATGAGAAGAAGGTTATGAAGACCATTTCCGATAAAAAAACTACAGATAAAGAGTGATAGCGCTATGAAATGCAATTTTTCACTGAAATATTCGGTTGACGGAAGGTCCGCTGCGCCGGTTTTGATAACCGACACCCATTCAAACGATGACTTTTCGATAAATATTACCGACAGGCTTGGCAGACACACTGTAACGCTGACCGCTAAGAAAAAATTGACGCTTGGCAGCTATAAGGAGTATTCCCCTGACTTTTTTGCAAAGGGAAAGAAAAAAACTCATAAAAAAAGTTCATATTTTATGAACGGATATCAGTCGTGGACTGATACACGCGAGTTTACTTACAAGGAAAAAGAGCACGACGTTACCAAGCTTCCGCGGTTTGTTATCAACGCTTTTTCCTTTGACAGGTACGGCGATCCGCTTTTTTACGATTACAGCAAGAAAAAAATCCACGGCTATGATGTTTTTTATTCAAAAGATCCCCGTCCGTGTTTTGTGGCGAGCTTAAATGAGAAAAACGCCTATTTGATAGCCGAGATAAAGAGAAAAACCGGCGAGCTCACCCTTATAAGTGATGTTGAGGGCAAGGTGCTTGACAAGGGAGATACCTTTATACTGTGCGATTATATCTTTTCGGATAGTTACGCAAGCGGAGTTGCTGCACTTAGAAAGCATTTCAGTAATAAGCCGGCGAAAAAAATCTTCGGTTATACCTCCTGGTACAACTACTATCAGAATATAAACGAAGAGATTATCCTGCGCGACCTTGAAGCGCTTGATAAGCGTTTTAATCTGTTTCAGATTGACGACGGTTACGAGACATTTGTCGGCGACTGGCTTGATGTTGACCCAAAGAAATTCCCAGGCGGTCTAGCTCCGATAGTTGAAGCCGTGCATAAAAAGGGATATATGGCGGGTATTTGGCTTGCTCCATTTGTCGCGGAGAAAAAAAGCCGTTTGTTTAAAGAAAAGCCCGAATGGTTCAAAAAGGACGATGAGGGAAATCCCGTAAAATGCGGTTCAAACTGGAGCGGCTTTTATGCACTTGACCTTGAAAACGCCGAGGTTCGCGATTATATCGGCAATTGCCTTAAAACCTATTCCAATATGGGCTTTGACTTCTTTAAGCTCGACTTCCTCTATGCGTCAAACCTTCCGAAATACCAAGGCAAGACCCGAAGCGAAGCTGCCCATTACGCTTACTCTTTCCTGCGCGAAGTGCTGGGGGATAAGCTGATACTCGGCTGCGGAGACACTCTCTCAAATGCCTGTGGAGTGTTTGATTACTCAAGAATAGGTCCCGATGTATCGCTTAAATTTGACGATGTCTGGTATATGCGTGCTATGCACAGAGAGCGTATTTCCACCAAAGTTACCTTGCAGAACACCATTTACAGGGGCTTTTTAAACGATGTGTATTTCGGCAATGACCCGGATGTTTTCCTGCTGCGTGACAAATATCTGTCTCTTTCAAAGGAGCAAAGAAAAGCGCTTATTACAATTAACGCGCTTTTCGGCAGTGTTATGATGACCTCGGACAACATTAGCGAATACGATGAGGAAAAACGCAAATTGCTTGCTTCGTCACTTGATCTTTTTGAGAACGCCGAAGTTGTATCTTTTGAGAAAAATGAAAAAGTCATAACCGTTGTTTACAAGCTGCGCGGTAAAGAGCACAAAATAAAATATCATACGGAAAAGGGCGTTCTTGTTTGACGATTCCTTTTTTAAAAGCAGCATAATTAAAAATACCGATACGATTTATATAAATCGTATCGGTATTTTTTTTGAAAAAATCAATTCATTAAGGTGACCGTATCCGCGCCTGCGTCATTGCCTAAGCTTTTTTGCACCGGCCGCCCAACATCTATACTGAGGGAAAGATGAACGATTAATTGACAAACAGGTGGCTTCTCTTTTTGTAGTAAATATAATTGATGACTAATGCCGCAATGGATCCGATCAAAGTTCCGATTGCGCTGGCGCTAATCTGGGACAAATCTAAATCTCTGCTTATAGAAGAAATAATGCTTGTAAGACCGATGTAGTATATCAAAGTGGAAACTCCTGTTGCAATATAGAGTATTGACAAAAACTTGGGAGCTCCCTTTTTGAATTTTAATAAAGAATAAGCAGTAAAACATCCCAAACCTACACAAGCGAACAACGCAAGACCGTAAAAAGTATCAAGGGACTTTAAATCAGGGATTACATAGTAAACAAGACTCTTGTAACCTTCGTATTGTGAACCGGTAATAATACGAATTCCTGTTATAAGGTTGGCCAAAGCGCCAAGCCAAAGGCCACAATAGGCAAGAAACTTGTGCCAATTCATCGGTAATGCAGAAGAAGAGGCGGGGTCAGAAGCTGAAAAACTATTTACATAGGGTTGTGCCTGATTGACATAGGGTTCTGCCTGATTAGCAGAAGAATCCACTATGTTTGACTCATCCTTACTTTGCAGAACTGCTCCGCAATTCTGACAGAAAGCATCGCTGTCATTGTTTAGTGTGCCGCAATTTTTACAATACATAAAAAATCCTCTATTCTTGTTTGTTACTTGAATAATATCATAGATAGCTAATAATGTCAATATATACCCAAAGATCGTTTCCCCTTTACGAGCCGTTTTTGGCTAAAGGTGATGCTAAATAACAGCAATAATAATAAATAGTTATACTATTGCCGTCAGATGACTGCAATAAAAACACAGCCGATACTTTGTTAAAAGTACCGGCTGTCAGTTTTAGAACTGTTTTAGTTGATAATTTTCGAAATATAGCACCATATAACTTCTTCGATATCGTCCTGTGAAAGTTTGTTCGGACTGACAAATACATATCCTTCACCGAAGTAGTTCATGTATTCGACAGTGGAGAAGGTTACGTTTGCGACATCACGGACAGGCAGACAAACAGCGCCGTCAATAAATGTGGGAGCGGCGTTGACGGTGGTTTCAAAGGTTTGACCGCCGTAGGTTACGGTACAGTCGGTAGAATCAATTTTAAGAACAACCGTCATGCCTAAGCTGTTTACAAGTGTAACTGTGGCCGCATTGGGATCGTAGCTTACACTTTCCGCACCGGCAGCCTGTGCGATAACTCTGAACGGAACATAAGTCGAACCGCCGACAAA
Organism: Clostridia bacterium; assembly: GCA_017438505.1. Taxonomy (GTDB): domain Bacteria; phylum Bacillota; class Clostridia; order Oscillospirales; family Acutalibacteraceae; genus RGIG2835. Next base: position 11,835 of record JAFRVM010000273.1, read on the forward strand.
CTGGCAGGGAACGTCAACTTCAAACAATTGATCATATGTTGCCCAGTAGGCGTTGTAATCGTCTACTTTGAATACAAAGGCGTCGATAGGCTGGCCGGTTGTGATCGCAAAATATGTGTTTAAGCGGTCGGCGGTAAAGGTCAGATATCCGTCCTCGTACTCGGCATTCATATCAATATATCTTCCGACTGTGTCAATGCTGTAAACACGGCAGGCAGATGCTTCAGCACCCTCGGGGGCGGGCAGTTTAACCGTAACAGTATCGCCGGGCTGAACATTCTGACCGTCCTTTTCAAGGTAAACGTCGTAAGCTTCAAGAACTTTTTCGCGCTTTATGTATTTACTGATGTGGCTATTTGCAGAGGAAACAACAAGCGTTGCGTCTCCCTGAAGCTTTTGACCCGAAACGCTGACGTTTGTATTGCTATCCACAAGCTCGGCGGGAAGGCATACAAAACTCAGACCGGTTTCCTCCGCAAACTGATAGGCGTAAGAACCGTAATAGCCGTATGCTGTAAGGCTGCGGCAGTAATTGAAAGCACCGTTGTCAATACTTGTAAGGCTGCAGGGAAGGTTGATGCTTCTCATCCTGAAGTCCGTGTTGAACGCGCCGTCACAAATTTCC
>JAFRVM010000274.1 GCA_017438505.1 Clostridia bacterium
AAAAATATTTCAAAAAGTACTTGATTTTTAAAATGCTCTGTGTTATAATTCCTTTTGTTGTCACAGAGCAACAATAGTTGGTGTTGATGACGGTGAGGGTACACCCGTTCCCATCCCGAACACGGAAGTTAAGCTCACTTGTGCCGAAAATACTTGGCTGGCGACGGCCCGGGAAAATAGGTAAACGCCAACACAAACAGCCCGCCGTTTTACGGAGGGCTGTTTTCATTATATAAACATATAAACTTGATTTTTAAAGTGAACTGTGTATAATAGTATAATATACTGCGGAAAGGGGGATAAAATAGGGTGCTCGGTAAAAAAATAAAGGTTTATGTAAATGAGATTCATTTCGGCTCGGGAAAGGACAGCAGAGTTCCCCCTGTTTGCCTCGGATATTTTACCGAGGGCGAAAAAAACAACAAGGTTTTTGTTGTAGGGGTATCCTCCCCCGCCAAAACAGTAATAAAAGCCAAAATCATCGCGGTCATTTACACCGAAGAAGGTCATGAGCTTTATGTCGCCGCACCCTTCGGCAAGGTTTATTACGAGCCTTATCTGCGCAAGCTGCTCACCCCTTTTATCAGCGGCGAATTTAAAATAGTATGTCATTTTGAAAAATCCTGCGGCGCGGTTGTTTTCCGGCGCAAAAGCGGAAATATAGAATATCTCATTATAAAAAACAAGCGCGGAACAAACTGGGGCTTTCCAAAAGGCCACGTTGAGCTTGGCGAGTCCGAGACCGACACCGCCATACGCGAGGTGCGCGAGGAAACGGGACTCAATATTCTTCCCCTTGAGGGCTTTCGTGTTGTCAACGAGTACCACCCCCACGGAAACGTCAGCAAGCGGGTAGTGCTTTTTCTGGCCGAGCACATGGGCGACCAGGAAATAGTCATTCAGCAGAGCGAGGTCGAGCGCTTTATATGGGCGGATTTTTCGCTTGCTCAGCACACCTTCAAATTTAACAACGACCGCTATGTTCTTACCCGCGCACGCGATTTTATAAGCGGTAAAGGCAAATAAATCTTTTATTTTAGGGCGGCTGAAACTTTGCCGCCTGTTTTTTCAGGAAGGATTTTTGTTATGCTTATACGAAAACTAAGCCCCGAAGAATTTCTGGACGCAGCCAAAATAAGTATTCTGGCATTTGAGGTGTCCAATCCCGATATCACCGACAGCCCCGAGGAATACTACAAAAAAATCTCAGAAAACCCTTCTACCCCCGGTCAGGAGGAAACAGCGGTACGCTGGGGAGCTTTTGACGACGACGGAAAGTTGACTGCCTCCATAGTGGTCATGCCCTTTAGTGCGAACTTTGACGGCGGCACAGTACCTGTTTACGGCATAGGCGATGTTTCCACCCTGCCCCATTGCCGCCGCGGCGGCGCAATCCGCGCCTGCTTTGCCTCGGCACTCAAAGATATGTACAAAAGCGGAGCGGTTTTTTCCTATCTCTATCCGTTTTCCTATAAATTTTACCGCAAATTCGGCTATGAGCTTTCCGCTCAGACGGTGTTTTACAAAGTAGATTTACGCTCGCTGCCCAAAGTGCCCTACGACGGTCACTTTAAGATGTACGAGCCGGGCGCGGATATCTCCGATTTTAACGAGGCTTACGAAAAATTCTCGGTCGGCATCAACTTTATGCTGCAGCGCGGCGAGGTGCTGTGGAAGCGCAGAATGACGTCGTTTTCTCCCTATAAGGACGGCCGCTGGGCGTTTGTCTGGCACGACGCCGACGATAACCCCCGCGCGTATTTCTCCTATTCAATTGAAAAGACCGAAAACGAGCGCGTGATGAAGATACACGATTTCTGCTTTGACAGCGCCGAGGCGCTGCGCGTTCTGCTCACCTTTATTTCGGGCTACTCTTCGTGGTCGGATTATGTCGAATTTCCCATGCCTCCGCATATTCCTATCGAAGATTTTCTGGGAGAGCTGTGCGGCAATGTGTCAAGAAAAATTGCATACACCGGAATGCTGCGCGTTGTCAACGCCAAAAAGACCCTGAAACTGGCAAAATATCAGGGCAGCGGTGAGTTTGTAATATCCATTACCGACGAAAACATACAAAATAACAACGCCATTTTTGCCGTTAAGTTCGGCGAAGGCAAAACAGAGGTTGAAATTACCGACCGCGCTCCCGATATTGAGACCGATATCCGCGCCTTTTCAAAGCTCATTTCCGGCGCAGTTGACCTTGAATGCGTGAATTTTAGCGAGGGCATAGTTGTTAACTCAAACACAGAGACGCTTAAAAAGGCATTTTATAAAAAACCTCTTTGGATAAACGATTATTTTTGATATAAGGTGGTAGTTTTAAAATGGAATTTATTAAAAGAACAGTCTACTGCGGAACTCTTCGCGCCTCCGACGAGGGCAAAGAGGTCTGCGTTTGCGGCTGGGCGGCAAAACAGAGAGACCTCGGCCAGCTTATTTTTATCGATCTGCGCGACCGCACCGGTATTGTTCAGCTTGCCTTTGACGACAATACCGACCGCGAAATTTTCGATCAGGCATTCGCCGTACGCAGCGAATATGTAATATGCGCAAAGGGCACTGTGCGCATTCGTTCGTCAAAAAACCCTGAAATTCCCACCGGCGACATTGAAATCGCCGTTTCCGAGATGCAGGTTGTGGCAAAATCGCAGACACCTCCCTTTGATATCCTCGACGACTGCAACGCAAAGGAGGAGCTGCGTCTTAAATACCGCTATCTCGACCTTCGCCGTCCTGTACTGAAGGACAATATAATGCTGCGTCACAAGATAACAAAGGTTACCCGCGACTACTTTGACCAGAACGGATTTTTGGAGATAGAAACCCCCATCCTTATCAAATCCACTCCCGAGGGTGCGCGCGACTACCTTGTTCCCTCCCGAGTCAGCAACGGCTCGTTCTACGCTCTGCCCCAGTCGCCCCAGCTTTATAAACAGCTTTTAATGCTTTCCGGCTTTGACCGCTATATGCAGATTGCACGCTGCTTTAGAGACGAGGATCTGCGCGCAGACCGTCAGCCCGAATTTACCCAGATAGACCTTGAGATGTCCTTTGTGGACGTCGAGGATGTACTCTCAATGATAGAGGGTTATGTTTCCTATCTGTTCAAAAACGTAATGGATATGGATGTCGCTTTGCCCCTGCCCCGTATGACCTACACATACGCTATGGAAAACTACGGCTCGGATAAGCCCGACACCCGCTACGGTATGCTTATAAAAGACCTTTCCGATATAGCAGCAGACTGCGGCTTTGGAGTATTTTCCGGCGCTATTGCCGACGGCGGCTCGGTAAGATGCATTAATGCCAAGAACGCCGCTTCGGTTCTTACCCGCAAGGAGATAGACAAGCTGACCGAAAAGGTCAAGGGCATCGGAGCAAAGGGTCTTGCATGGATAAGATGGGCTGACGAAGCTCCCGCCTGCACATTTGCAAAGTTCCTAACCGATCAGCAGATGCAGGCCATCCTTGAGCGCTCCGGCGCAGAAAAGGGCGACGTTATACTCATTATCGCCGACAAAAACAAGGTCACTCTGCCCGTTCTCGGCGCGCTTCGTACAGATGTTGCCCGCAGAATGGATATTATTCCCGACACATTCAACTTCCTATGGATAACAGAGTTCCCCTTCTTTGAATACAACGAGGAAACAGGCAACTGGGACGCTATGCACCACCCCTTCACCTCTCCGCTCGACGAGTGCGTACAGTATCTTGACAGCGCGCCCGAAAAGGTCTTTGCAAAGGCCTTTGACCTCGTGCTCAACGGCACCGAGCTCTCCTCGGGTTCCATCCGTATTACCGATCCCGACTTGCAGAAAAAAATGTTCTCCGCTCTCGGCTTTACCGAGGAGGAGGCTTATGAGAAGTTCGGTTTCCTCACCGACGCCTTTAAGTTCGGCGCTCCCCCTCACGGCGGAATGGGCATAGGACTCGACCGTCTTGTTATGCTTATGACAGGCTCATCGTCACTGCGCGATGTTATCGCCTTCCCCAAGATCCAGAACGCCAGCGAGCCCATGACAGGCGCGCCCGCTCAGGTTGACAATCTTCAGCTTGAAGATTTGGGCATTGGCATTATAGAGAAAAAGCAGGACGATGAATAATCCTGTATTTATCGAGGGCGAAAGGATAATTCTGCGCTCATATAAAAGGGCGGACGCAAAGTATATTTCGGAGGCGGCTTCAAACCCCAAGGTTTACGCGACCACCTACAATATGCCCCTTAACTTTACAAAGCTATACGCTCTGCGCTGGATATACTCTCTTGAGCAAAACCGAAGAAACGGCTTTGGCACCGAAATTGGTGTTTTTGATAAAATCACCGGCGAATACATCGGTCACTGCGGCATAAACAGCATATCCCGCGCATGTTCGAGCGGCAATCTGGTATATTTTATTGACGAAAAATTCTGGAACAAAGGCTATGCCGCCGAGGCGGCTGAGCTGATGATAAAATACGGCTTTGAGCAGCTCGGACTTGAGCGCATATCGGGTATATGCATGGAGCACAACACGGCTTCACGCAGGGTTATGGAAAAGGTTGGAATGAAATACGAGGGCTGCGGTATAAGCGAGATAAAAAAAGACGGCGTCCCCGTCAATGTTCTGCACTTTGCAAAAATCAAATAAACATTCAAAAACACCCCGTACAAAAATTCGTACGGGGTGTCGCCTTTTTATTCACAGATCATGCGGCAAAAATACTTACAGATCCCAGAATATCTTTTGCTGTAAATGTAAAGTCTCCGCCGCCGTTGAGGTCACAGGTGTAGCTGTCAGCTGCTTTGCCCGAAGAATTTGAACTTGCAATACGATTGTCAAACTTTCCTGCACAGTCACTAACTTTTACCTTGCCTTTGATATCTGCGGGCAGATAAACATTTACCTCGCCTAAAATATCCTCCAGATTGACCGACTTGATTTTTTCCCCGAGCACGGTGACGTTTACATGGCCGACAATATCATTACATTCAACGGTAAAAAAGCCGCCGGTAATCTCTGCCTCGCCCAGAATATCTGAGCATTCAAAGGTCGTTTCGCCCTCGGGCGAAAGTGTGAGGGCCGCCTTGCCGGCACAGTTGTTTATTTTAAGTCTGGAAATATTAAGCTCACTCAAATCTCCTTTTATATTTCCCGATGCGTCGTCAAACACTATCTCTCCTGAAAAGCTTTTGGGAACAACAATTATTAAATCCAGGTCACCGATTTTGCTCTCCAGTCTAAGCGGAACACTTTTAACCGATTTCAAACTGATAATCGCCGTATCGCCCTCTTTGTCAAGTCTGAGCGCGGGCTTTGCGGAATTGCCGATAATGGTATATTTGCCGGTTAGGTAAACCTCAATATTATCTCCGTCGCTTATTTCAAACCGGGCTGAGCAGAACATATCCTCAAACTCTATTCTGCCTATACCCTCTATGGGCAGAGTTTTGTTTTCGTTTATTTCAAAGCTCTGTCTTTCGGTATAGTCGTTGAAAAGATGTCTTACATATGTACTCAGTTTTTCTCCGACGCCTGCTTTTAAAAGCCATGCTCCTCCGCATGCGCAAAGAATCAGACCCACAAGCAAAAAGATCAATCCTGTTATTGCAACTTTTTTCATGCCGTTATGCCTCCTTTATTAGCTTTACGCCGGCATTCCATGCCATTATGCAGAGCCTGATTATGCCCCATGTTGCCCATACAGCCAGAAGCGCAATGCCTATGCCTACAATTAACAGGCCTGCCGCAAGAATGAATGTGCCCGCAATTGAGCCCAGCGGTGTAAAAAACAGGCCGAAAGCCGAAAAAATAAGGAGCCCCGAGAGGGCAAACATTCCTATCAGAATTCCCAGTACCGTGCTGAGAACAGGAACAACAACAAAAATAACCACAATGGCAAGGATGGCTCCTATTATCCACTTGTTTGTGTTGTCTTTTACGTCATTGACCGGCGCGTAATGCACACTTTCTGACTGTGAGCTTTTTGTTTCCTCCGTATCAGGTCCGGCTTGATCGCCGTCGCAGTAGGAACGTGCTATTTCTTTTGGATCTCCAAGCTGAGCGACAATTTCTTCATCGCTTCTGCCTTCGGTCTCTCCTATGCGAAAATGCTCCTCATAGTCATCCATGATCTCAGATATCTCCGTAACACCGAGATCTTCCAGTTCTTTATTAAGATTGTACATAAATTCATATTTGTTCATTTTACAAAACATCCCCCTTGGCAATCAGATTGTCTACCGACTTTGATACCTTGCACCATTCGTTTCTAAGCTGCAGGGCAAGTTTTTTTCCTTTTTCAGTGATGGAATAGTATTTTCGGGGCGGTCCGCCCGAGGCTTCGGTCAGGTACGAGGTGACATTCCCCTCGTTTTTAAGCCTGCGCAGCACTGGATAAACCGAGCCGTCCGCCACCTCAATATTCTCGGAAAGCCTGTTTGCTATATCATAGCCGTAACAGTCGCCTTTTTCGAGCATACAGAGAATACACAGCTCCAGAACACCTTTTTTAAACTGAATTACCATACAGCACCTCCTTTTTTCGATGCTATTAATTCTAAATTACTACTAATTATATTTTATTTATATTTTATTGTCAATAGTGTTTTCAAAATTTTTATTTCTGCATTTTTAACAATTTATTGTACTTTGCCCCGAAAAAACGCTAATAAACTACAAAATGTTGTAATTGTACTTGAAAAAACGTACAACTTGCAGTATAATAAACTGTATAATTTTTTAAGAAAGCGCAGGGGTTTTGTTTATGAAAAAAGTTGCGGTAATTATGGGAAGCGACAGCGATTTCGGCGTTGTCTCCGCTGCCGTCAAGCAGTTAAAGGAACTTGATATTCCCTTTGAGGTTCACGTTATGAGCGCGCACCGCACTCCCGAAGCGGCCTCCGAATTTTCAAAAAATGCCAAAAATAACGGCTTCGGCGTAATTATCGCCGCGGCAGGCAAAGCGGCTCATCTTGCAGGCGTACTTGCCGCCCACACCACCCTGCCTGTTATAGGTATTCCCATTAAATCTTCCACCCTTGACGGTCTTGACGCTCTGCTTGCCACCGTTCAGATGCCCACAGGCATTCCGGTTGCCACTGTTGCTATTGACGGCGCCGGCAATGCCGCGCTGCTGGCCGCTCAGATGCTGGCGCTTGGCGACGAGACCCTCTCGCAGCGTCTTGCAGATATGAAAACGGCCATGGCCGAAGGCGTTGCCAAAAAGGACGCCGCCATACAGGAAAAGGTAAATCAGCTTTAATCAGTTAAATAATCCGAAGGGAAGGACATATAAAATGGTAAACAGTTTCAGCGACAGCTACAAGGCGGCAGGTGTTGACGTTACCGCCGGTTACAAATCGGTCGAACTCATCAAATCACTTGTGGCAAGGACAATGATCCCCGGTGTAATTTCCGATTTAGGCGGCTTTGGCGGTCTTTTTGAGCTTGACGTGGAAAACATCAAGCGTCCCGTGCTGGTATCCGGCACCGACGGAGTAGGCACAAAGCTGAAAATCGCCTTTCTTATGAATAAGCACAACACCGTCGGCATTGACTGCGTTGCCATGTGCGTAAACGATGTTATCTGCTGCGGCGCCCGTCCCCAGTTCTTTCTGGACTACATCGCCTGCGGCAAAAACAAGCCCGAGCGCATAGCAAGCATAGTCGAGGGTATTTCCGAGGGCTGTGTGCAGGCAGACTGCGCTCTTGTAGGCGGAGAGACAGCCGAAATGCCCGGCTTTTATCCCATTGACGAATACGACCTTGCGGGCTTTTGCGTAGGCGTTGTCGATAAAGACAAAATCGTAGACAAAAATAAGGTAAGCGAGGGCGATGTGCTTATAGGTCTGCCCTCCTCCGGCGTTCACTCCAACGGTTTTTCCCTTGTCCGCTCAATTTTCAATGTAAACGAAAAGAACATTGGATTCTATATGGAAGATTTGGGCAAAACTCTCGGCGAAGAGCTTATCACTCCCACAAGAATATATGTCCGTCCCGTTTTAAAGCTGTTTGATTCCATTAATGTAAAAGGTGTTTCCCACATTACAGGCGGCGGATTTTACGAAAATATTCCCCGTATGCTGCCCGCCGGACTTTCCGCAAAAGTTGAACGCAGTGCGGTAAACGTTCTTCCTATATTCCGCGTTATGCAGCTTATGAACCACATCCCCGAGCGCGAAATGTTCAACACTTTCAATATGGGTATAGGTATGGTTATCACCGTTTCGCCCGACGAGGCCGACAAGGCGCTTGAGATACTGCGCGCAGAGGGTGAGAATCCCTGCATTCTCGGCGAGGTTGTAAAGGGCGACGAGGGTGTAATTATATGCTGAGTATCGTTGTGCTGGTTTCCGGCGGCGGAACAAATCTTCAGGCAATACTCGACGCCTGCGACAGCGGCATAATAAAAAGCGGACGGGTTGTGGGAGTTATTTCCAGCAATCCCGAAGCTTACGCTCTTACACGCGCGGCCGGTCGCGGCATTCCCGGAGCGGTCATTGCAAGAAGCGACTATAATAGCTCGCAGGATTTTGACGACGCTCTTACCGCCAGGATAGATGAATTTGGCGCAGACCTTATCGTGCTTGCCG
>JAFRVM010000275.1 GCA_017438505.1 Clostridia bacterium
AATACTTCTATGCGACACATTCTTTCTACTCGTTTGATGATTTTAAAAAGCAATTAGCTGTTCACAGCAGAAAATACAATAATTTTCCTATGCGCCCTCTTCATTGGCAATCACCTCGCGAAGTCATCAGTCACTTCTTAGGAACCGGTGAAGTTGATGCTATTTAAAAAATGTGTAATACATCATTGACAAACCTACAAAATATTTTAAATTTTAATTTGACATATAAAGAAAAGTATGATATAATCACCTTGTGAATTGTTAAATTAATAACAAATTATAGTTTTTATTACCGTAAAAACTAAATTTCGGAGGTAAAATTATGGAAAGACAGATTATCGACAGCGTTGCGGCGCTGGAACAGGCAATCGAAAGGGTAAGAACGGCACAGCAGAAATTTGCTTCTTACTCTCAGGAGCAGGTTGACGGGATTTTCAAGGCCGCTGCCATTGCCGCAAACAAAGCCCGTATTCCTCTTGCAAAAATGGCTGTTGAGGAGACCGGTATGGGCGTGGTTGAGGATAAGGTCATTAAAAACAACTACGCCGCGGAATATATTTACAATGCATATAAGGATACAAAAACCTGCGGAGTTGTGGAAGAAGACAAGGCTTACGGCATTAAAAAGATCGCCGAGCCAATAGGCGTTATCGCCGCTGTTATTCCCACCACAAACCCCACATCAACCGCTATTTTCAAAACATTAATTGCCCTTAAAACCCGCAATGCTATTATTATAAGTCCCCACCCGAGAGCTAAAAAATCCACCATCGAAGCTGCAAGAATTGTTCTTGAAGCCGCCGTTGCGGCAGGCGCGCCCGAGGGCATAATCGACTGGATCGACGTTCCCTCACTCGATATGACCAACCTTGTTATGAAGGAATCGGATATCATTCTCGCCACCGGCGGTCCCGGAATGGTAAAGGCGGCCTATTCCAGCGGCAAACCCGCGCTGGGCGTAGGCGCGGGCAACACTCCCGCAATTATTGACGAAACCGCCGACGTTATTCTTGCCGTCAACTCGATAATTCATTCCAAAACCTTTGATAACGGCATGATATGCGCTTCCGAGCAGTCGGTTATTGTTCATAAAAAGGTTTACACCGCGGTTAAAAAAGAATTTGCCGCAAGAGGCTGTTATTTCCTGAGTGCGGACGAGATAGAAAAGGTGCGCAAGACTATTTTAATCAACGGCGCGCTTAATGCTAAAATTGTCGGTCAGACTGCCTTTAAAATCGCTTCTCTCGCGGGGGTAAATGTTCCCGAACAGACAAAAATTCTTATCGGCGAGGTGGAAAGCGTAGAGCTTTCGGAGGAATTTGCACACGAAAAACTCTCTCCTGTACTTGCAATGTATAAGGCAAAGGATATCGAGGACGCATTCTGCAAGGCTGAGCATCTCATAGCCGACGGCGGTTACGGTCATACATCTTCAATTTATTTGAATGTTGCAACCGAGCAGGAAAAACTTGATAGGTTTGCCGCCAGAATGAAGACCTGCCGTATCTTAGTCAACACACCCTCGTCTCACGGCGGTATAGGCGACCTTTACAACTTCAAGCTTGCTCCCTCTCTGACGCTGGGCTGCGGCTCGTGGGGCGGCAACTCGGTATCTGAAAACGTAGGAGTAAAACATCTTTTAAATATCAAAACAGTAGCGGAGAGAAGGGAAAATATGCTGTGGTTCAGAGCGCCCGAAAAGGTTTACATCAAAAAAGGCTGTCTGCCTGTCGCTCTTGACGAGCTCAAAAATGTAATGGGCAAAAAGCGTGCCTTTATTGTCACAGACTCCTTCCTCTATGAACACGGATACTCCAGGGCTATCGAGGATAAGCTCGACCAGCTTGGCATTGCGCATACCTGCTTCTTTGACGTTGCTCCCGATCCCACACTTGCGTGCGCCAAGGCCGGCGCAGAGCAGGCGAGAGCTTTTAAGCCCGACACAATTATCGCGCTGGGCGGCGGTTCGGCGATGGACGCCGCAAAGATCATGTGGGTTCTTTACGAGCACCCCGAAGCGGACTTTATGGATATGGCAATGCGTTTTATAGATATCCGCAAGCGTATTTACACCTTCCCCAAAATGGGCGAAAAGGCCTACTTTATCGCAATTCCCACATCTGCCGGTACAGGCTCGGAGGTCACTCCCTTTGCCGTTATTACCGATGAAACGAGCGGCGTAAAATATCCCCTTGCCGATTACGAGCTGTTGCCCAACATGGCTATTATCGACACCGATTACCACATGAGCGCACCAAAGGGACTGACCGCTGCATCGGGTATTGACGCCGTTACGCACGCCCTTGAGGCTTACGCATCGGTTATGGCTACCGATTATACCGACGGTCTTGCCAAGCAGGCGTTGCAGACAATATTTGAATATTTGCCCCGCGCTTACGATAACGGACAGACCGACGAAAAAGCCCGAGAAAAGATGGCCAATGCCGCTACTATGGCGGGTATGGCTTTTGCAAACGCCTTCCTCGGCGTATGCCATTCTATGGCGCATAAGCTCGGCGCTTTCCACCACATCGCACACGGTGTTGCCAACGCTCTTATGATTGAAGAGGTGCTTCGCTTCAATGCCGCCGAAGCGCCTACAAAGATGGGCACCTTCTCGCAGTACGATCATCCCCATACCCTCGCGCGCTACGCCGAGATTGCCGACGCTCTCGGTCTCGGAGGAAAGACAGACGAGGATAAGCTTGAAAATCTTATCAAGGCTGTCAATGACCTAAAAGCAAGGGTCGGCATCAAGCCCGCAATA